>JAJHRJ010000021.1 GCA_020832865.1 Desulfurococcaceae archaeon | reverse complement strand
GCTCTTCTTCCCACATCTCTGACGGCTTCTAGAGATAGACGTGTAGAGCCGTGTGCCCAGTGACCTGTAAACTCCCCTTTAAAGGCCCTAGCATACGCCTTAAACGCTGTTTTAGCCTCTTGGCACTCATAGCCCTTACTAGTAACTAGTAGCCTTTCAACTCGACTCAGCATAATAGCGCCGGATACTCTATCTGCGCCTGTACTCAGCGTTTCAGTTATTAAATCACTTACTAGTTTATCTGGGTTTCTCATGTAGTACTCTACATTGTTATCAAAAGCATCAACTATGGGTTTACATGACGCGTAGTCTGGCAGTGGAGCGTAGAGCTCTGCTTCAGAGACTTTGTCAGCTGTTTTCAATATCTCCTCAGCGTGACTAATTAGCACTTGAGGCTCATGAGTCCTATAGGTTAAAACCCATAGTCTACCAGACTTAGCTAATCTAAGGTTCACCTCAATTTGAGTCCACAGTTGTGTTACTGAGGGCTCACTATTCCAGATCTTCACCATCGCGTCTTTACTTAATACCGCAAGAGCCGCTACTTCATCGTATATTCGTGATAGCCTCTCTACTATTTTATGTAGAGTTACTTGTAATTCCCCGATCACGCAAGAACACCCACTCTCATTTTAGACAACTTCACATTTGGACCCCCAAACCACACGGGAACACCTTGTGACGGCTCACCCTTCCCACATGTACCAGGAAAGAACTCTAAGTTTTTGTCGACACCTAGAATATTACTGTAAAACCACCCAGTGGTAAACTCTAGTACAGGGTTTTTCACAGGCTCTACTAGCTCTCCGTTCCTAATCATGTAGGCTTCGAGTCCCACGTATCTCTGATTCC
Organism: Desulfurococcaceae archaeon; assembly: GCA_020832865.1. The sequence goes on along the minus strand of JAJHRJ010000021.1, from coordinate 6,200 downwards.
ACCTGACATCATCAATATTCCACTCCATGTAGGACTTAACATATATACCTAGATCAATGTCCTCGATGAGCTCTTCGAAGCTCATATCACCAGGAGCCAGGTACGTGTTGCTCATTCTAATAATAGGCTCTGACGCGTAATCCATACTCCTCGCTGCTCCATTACTCCTCGTGTTAAACAGTTTAGCAGTGTGCCTATTGTGCAGTGGCTCATTTATTAATCCCTCTCTGTAAAGGAATCTCGGACGAGCTTTCACACCCTCATCATCATATAGGAAGAAGCCATAGCTATTCGGTATTGTTGGATCGTCTATTACAGTCGCGTACCTATTCCCCACTCTAAAGTTACCTATGTATTCTGGCTTCACATAGGACTCTCCAGCCTGTGCTGCCTCTCTACCCAGAATTCTATCAGCTTCCATTGGATGCCCCGAGGACTCATGCGCAATTAGTCCTACAACTTCAGGGCCGAGAACCACTGTAACCTTCTCATTAGGAGGTGCAATCCCGCTCACTAATACTTTTTCTAGTCTAGCTTGCTCCTCTGAGATGGTTTTCACGGGGTCCCACTTCTCGATCAGCTCTGCCCCACCTGAGCCCCCGAACTCTATCGACCTCTGCAGTGTGCCCTTTTGTGGGTGTATTAGAGTCGATAAAGATGAAACATAGAGTCTTGGTACTCTTGACTCTATGTGTGCTCCATCACTTGTAATTACTAGCTTCTCCTGTATATGGATTCTAATATCAGTTACGAAGAATGGTAGCTTTACCTCTTTAACTGAGGATTTTGCAGCACTGTATATTTCCATTGCAAGCTTAATCATCTTCTCCACGTCAAAGTCTAACAGATGCTTCTTCTCGTTGACACTATACTTTCCATCACTAAGCTTCTCCTCGGAGAACTCTATAGGCTTTTTCCTGAGACTACTAGTAGCCCTAGCCTGTGAGATAGCTAGCTCAATGACTTCTAGTAGGCTACTAAGAGAAGTAAAGTTCGTGGATGCGAAGCCTAGTGCTCCGTTAACTAAGACTCTGATTCCAATACCACTACTCCTACCGCTGGTTACTGCTAAGACCTTGTCATTTCTCGTACTAACACTTATTCTATAGTCATCTTGAAACCTAGCTTCCACATACTGTGCTCCGAGCTCTCTACCACGATCTACTATGCAATTAAGAAGCCCAGGGTCTATATTCAAATAGTACACCGCTTTAAAGCCAGTAGTAGATCGGAGTATTTATGCTTTGTTCACTTATTAAGGAGCCCTGTTGCTAGGCCGATAATCGCCGCTACACCAATAACTATAATTGGATGCATCTTCAAGGCTATTAGTAGTACTAGAGAGAGCAGAAAGACCGCTAATGGAACAACATCAACTGCGAGAGTATCTTTTACTAGTAATGCTGTTCTGGCGAGCCTGAGGAAAGCGTATAGAATTAGTGCTACAACTGCCGCATTAATACCTCTAAACACTGCTTTTGCTACATAGCTCTCTAAGTACGGTCTAAGGGCGATTACCGTGCCAAGTATAATTATGTAGGCTGGTAGAACAACTCCCATAGTCGCTATAATTGAGCCTGGCAATCCGCCGAGTACATAGCCTATCCACGTAGCCGAGTTTATTGCTATAGGCCCAGGTGTACTCTCTGCTATCCCGAGGATTCTCAGAAACTCCTCTTCAGAGATCCACTTTTTATTCTCTACGAGCTCCTTGTAGAGTAGAGCTATGCCGCCATAGCCTCCTCCAAACATGAAGATCCCTATTTTAACAAACTCGACAAAGACCTCTATTAGAGATGGCATACGGCAATCACCACTAGTCTAGCTAATATGGAGATAAGTCTTAATTTAAAAATTACGCGCTTATAGTGAAAAACTTGGTGTTGATTTTTGAGTACTAGCCTTGAAAAGCTCTTTAATCCAGCAAGCGTTGCTATAGTAGGAGCAACACCGAAAGAGGGTAAAGTTGGACGAGCTATACTGGAGAACTTCATTAATAGGTTTCGTGGGAGAATATACCCTGTAAACCCGAGTTACAGTGAGATACTTGGACTTAAATGCTATAAGAGTATCACTGAGTTACCTGAGACACCGGACCTCGTAGTGATCGCGATACCGGCCCCCGGAGTCCCTGCGGTCTTACGAGAAGCCGCGGCTAGAGGAGTGCCCGCTGCTATTGTTATTAGTGGGGGTTTCAGGGAGACTGGAACCCCTGAGGGGGAGAGGCTGGAGAGAGAGCTTGAGGAGATCTCTAGAACTTACGGTATAAGGATCGTGGGGCCTAACTGTATCGGGATTTATGACAACTGGAGTGGTGTAGATACTTACTTTGTGTCTAAAATGAAGAGGCCTCCACGAGGATACGTGGGATTTATAAGTCAAAGTGGCGCATTTGCCGCTGCCCTCATGGACTGGATGGCCTATCACAATCTAGGTGTTTCAAGGGCAATTAGCTATGGGAATAAAGTAGACGTTGATGACGTTGATCTCTTAGAATACCTCGGTGAAGATGACAAAACGAGAGTTATACTCATCTATATTGAGGGCCTAAAGCCTGGTCGTGGCAGGGTGTTCATTGAAGTAGCTAAGAAGGTTATAAAGAAGAAGCCTATACTCGTCTACAAGGCTGGTAAAACAAGCAGGGGTAGTTTAGCAGCTGCTAGCCACACAGCCGCAATGGCCGGTGAGTATGGAGTATATAAGGCTGCGTTTAAACAAGCAGGAGTTATTGAAGTCGAGAGCTTTGATGAAATGATGGATGCTGTGAGGATATTTCTCCATCAGCCTCTAATGAGAGGAAATAGAGTGTATATTTTAACAGATGCTGGAGGCATTGGAGTTATGTTAACAGACGCTTTAACCAGCATTGGACTAGAAGTCCCCAGGACTCCGAGTGATCTCAGAGAAGAGCTCAGAAAAATACTTCCACCTCACTGTATAGTTGAAAACCCAATTGATCTCACGGGAGACACTGATGACGAGAGATATATGCGCGTACTTGACATCCTTGTCGAGAAGCCCTACGTTGACGCAATAGTAGTAGTAGCATTACCACAAGTCCCCGGTATTAAGGGGACTTTTGTTGACCACTTAGTTAAGCTTAAGAAAACATACGAGAAGCCCATTGTCGCATTAACAATAGGTAGTGAGGCCTCACTCGAAGTAGCAAAAAGACTCGAAGAGAACAATGTAACAGTTTTCGAGTCTCCTGAGAGACTTGCAAAAGCATTAAAAGCTCTCTACACTTATAGTACGATTAAAACACATGGCGATTAAAATGACGCCTCCAAAAGAGATCATTAAGCGTGCCCTGAGCGAAGATAGACTCAAGCTCCTAGAACACGAGGCATTTGAGCTAGCTAAGTACTACGAGATACCGGTACCTGAGGTATACTTGGTTAGAACACCTAAAGAGGCCTATGATCTCGCCGACTCCGTAGGCTACCCTATAGCGTTGAAAATAGTCTCCCCAGACATAATCCACAAGAGTGATGTGGGGGGAGTAAAACTGCACTTAAATAGTAGAGAAGAAGTTGCACGCGCTGTCAACGAGATGCTAAAAACAGTGTCTTTAAGAGCCCCTAATGCCAGGATAATTGGAGTTATAATGTACCAGGAGGCTCGTCAAGGTATAGAGGTAATTGTGGGAGGACTCAGAGACAGCGTCTTCGGAGCTGCAGTCATGTTTGGTCTTGGAGGAGTCTTCGTAGAAGTATTCAAAGACGTTTCTTTCAGAATAGCACCCTTAAGCTTTAATGACGCTTTAGAGATGATTAGCGAAATTCAGTCTAAGCAGGTACTAGAAGGTTACCGAGGGCAAAAGCCCGTGGACAAGAAGGCTATTGCAGACATACTAGTTAAGACCTCGAAACTCATGCTTGAAAACGATGAAATAGAGTCTATTGACTTAAACCCGGTAATGGCTTATGATAATGGCGCTATGGTTGTAGATGTGCGTGTCATTCTACGCAAGGTGCCTCACTAAATGGACAGTAATATTAAGGAGCTAGAGGAGCGGGCAGAGAAAATATCGAGAGAAATTCATGATACCAGAGAAGCCATTAAAGCCCTTAAAGAAAAAAGACTTCAACTCTTAAGCGAGCTTAAAGAGATCAGGGGGAGAAGAGCTGCTCTCTTAGAAGAGTTGAGAAAAGCTAAGTCTAAGCTGAGAGAGAGTATAGAAGAGCGGAGAAAACTAATAAGCGAAGTAAAAGGTCTCGTGGAGGAGCGGAGAAAACTACTAGGCGAGTTAAAGGCTATTAGAGAGCTAGTGCAGAGTAAAAAGGCGACTTTTCAGAGCTTAGCTGAGGAAGTAAAGATTCCTATTTCAATAATAAAGCGTAAAATAGAGGAGCTAGAGTGGTATATGCAGACACACATACTCACACTTGAAGAAGAGAAACAAGTAGTTAGAAAGCTACAGGCTTATAACTCGCTTTTAAAGAGAGCACTTAATGCTAGAAGAGAGAGAGATGAGTATTTAGAGCTTCGTGCACTACATTTGTCTCTGAAAAGCCGCATTGCTGAGTTAACCAGTAAGATAAGTGAGCTTAAGTCGACAATTAGTGAAAAGAGTAGGGAATTAGAAGCACTAAGAAGTAATGTTAATGCCCGTTTGTCAGAGTACATGAATACTAAGAACCTACTTGAAAACAAGAAAAAAGAGATTGAAGCATGTGATACTGAGTTAGCACAGAAGATTGCAAGGCTAAACGTGCTTAGACAAGAATATAATGATGTCTTAAAGAGCATTGCAAGAGAAAAAGAGAAGTCTCTATTAGAGCTTAAGAGACGTGACTTACTGAGTAAAATTAGCGAAAATAACAAGAAGAGATTTAGCCTAGAGGAGCTCAAGATCCTATACGGGGTCTCCGAGGGCGAAGAAGAACTTTAATTACCGCCCAAACCTCCTCTCTCTCTTCTGAAAACTCCTAATTGCTCTCCACAAGTCTATTTTTCTAAACTCAGGCCAGTAGACATCGCAGAAATAGAGCTCACTGTACGCAGACTGCCAGAGTAGGAAGTTACTTATCCTCTCTTCACCACTGGTTCTAATAATTAGATCAACGTCTGGTGTGTCACGCGTGTAGAGATATTTTGAGAATGTGTCCTCACTTATCTCCTCGGGGTTTAATCGCCTGGAATATATGTCTCTTCCAATAGCCTTGACAGCGTCTAGTATTTCCTGCCTACCACCGTAACATAGCGCAATTGTGAGGTGGTAATTATCGTAGTTAGCGGTGTTTTCCTCTAGCTTTTTCACGAGATCTCTAATATCCCCTGGAACATATTCTAATTTCCCTATAACTGTCACTTTAACTCTATTATCATGTATCTCTTTACTATTGAGAAGCTCTACTAGTCCTCGCTTAATGATATTAAAGAGATTTTCAACCTCTACGCGACTCCTATAAAGACAGTTCTCTGTGCTCATAGCGAATACAGTAACGTAGGGTATTTTAAGCTCCCACAGCCACTTTAAAACGTCTTTTAGCTTCTCATATCCGTAATAGTGGCCCTCGTATGTTGGCAACCCTTTTTCTCTAGCCCATCGTCTATTACCATCTGGTATTATACCCACGTGTCTTGGTAAAGGTCCATCCTCAATTTGAATCCACAAGTACTTCTCATATAGCCTATACACTGGCTTAAGCACACAAGGAAATACAGTGAGGGCTATTTTCCTCGTAAGCCTCTTTAATACTCCCACGAGTAAATATACACCTCGCTCTCTCAGTAAAAACAAACCAAAATCTACACTATTACTATTTCTCTATTTTGTCGTGTTTTTAAAGAGATTTCGAGTATACTGACATATACTGGCAATGCTAGGTGAGATCGTGTCTTATTACCAAGGTAAAGACCTGCAAAAACCAAGTGGTGGACTTAGAGGTAGACACAAGAAAATAAAGAGGAAGTATGAGCTTGGCTCACCTCCGACTTTAACCAGAGTAAGTGGTGAAGAGCATAGGAGAGTTGAGCGTGTTTATGGTGGTAAGTTTAAAGTTAGACTAAGAGAGACTGTATATGTCAACGTGGCTTTACCAGATGGCGCTACGAAAAAGGTAAAAGTACTTGAGGTCGTTGAAACACCAGAAAACCCGCAGTACGCGAAGTCTAGTATAGTGTCTAAGGGCTCACTGGTGAAAACGGAGCTAGGATTAGTTAGGATCACATCAAGACCTGGACAAGATGGCGTA
>JAJHRJ010000020.1 GCA_020832865.1 Desulfurococcaceae archaeon | reverse complement strand
AGGGTCTTTCTGGGTTACTGAGAAGCCTAATAGTCCAACACTAGGTGCTACTCACGAGTACTTAAAAGGCTACTACTATGTCCACAGAGACGCGAGTAGCTTAATACCAGTGCTCCTACTACTGCATAATTACAGCGGTGATGTTCTAGATGCTTGCGCCGCCCCTGGAGGAAAGGCTACCTACATGGCGCAAATTCTAAGAGAAGGAGAGGGGGGTATAGTATACGCAAATGACCTCGTACTTTATAGGCTTAAAGCGCTCATAGGACACGCTATGAGAATGAGACTTAACAACATTGTAGTACTGTGGAGTGACGCTAGAGCACTGAGTATTAAGCTTAAAAGGAGATTTCACAGGGTACTCCTAGATGCTCCATGTAGCGGTGAGGGTAGAATATCTGTAGATCCTAGTAGAAAGCACAAGACTAGTATACTTGAACTCGCTATACTCGTTAAGCGTGAAATAGAGCTTTTAGCTAGTCTAGTAAACCTCTTAGAGCCAGGAGGTATTCTCGCCTACGTAACATGCAGTATTGCACCAGAGGAAAATGAGTATGTAGTTAACTACATTATTAGAGCTAGGAGAGACCTCATAGTAATAGATCCTCCCATGAGGCTTCTCAACTTCTCAAAGGGCATTGTAGAGTACCGTAATCTAAAATTCAACGAGGATGTTGAGAAGTGTGTTAGGCTCTGGCCTCATAGACATGGCCTCTTTGGGTACACAATATGCCTACTAGCAAGGAGAGAGTGAGACTTAAAACAGGTAAGACTCCGCAGAGACTCGTGGAAAGGCTAAAACGCACTGTGATATCTCTCTACGGCGTTAACCCGGAGAAGTATATTCCAGTGGATACGAGACTTACCTGTATAAATAAGCTCTGTATTATCCACAGCGAGGAGACCTATACTAGTAAGCTTAGAGTTACTGGTGTTAGAGTCTTATATGAGGGGTCTTGGCTCGGTGTTTACACTAAAAAACACGTTTTACCCTCCACTACCCTGGCCGCCAGGATTATTAGAGAGTATGGCTTAAGCTCTGCTATTATTGTCACTGAGAAGGCTGTAAAAGCCTTTTTATATGGAAACGACATTTTACCTGAAAGCGTGATTGAAATTTACCCGTCTAGTACAGGTGTTTACGCTGTGCTCGATCAATTGGATCACGATGTGATCGGGTTCTCGAGGTGGAGTAGCAGGAGAAACATTTATGTTAACCTATATGACATAGGCTTCTTCTTGAGGAATCTAGGGTAGCTCAATGAGCTCTTCTCTAGGTACAATTTCTCTAAGTAAAGCCCTCATAATGCTAGGAGCCAGCACGAAAACACCACTCTGAGAGAGAACACTACTATAGAGATCACTTACAGTGCTAGCTATAGTGGGGGAACACTTACCTAGTACTCTACTAGCATAGTATACTCCTGTAAATCCCTCCTCAACTAGGAAGCTCTCAATTACACGCCTACTAAACTCCTCACTAATTTGAGTTCTATTAGCCAAGTCGAGTAGTTTAACTACTTCATCACTACTTTGAACTTCTACTTCTAGTTGTCTTAGACAACTCGCTACTCTGCTTAATGACTCCTGATACTCTAGGTAACTATCTTCTCGCACACTCTGTGTTTGTAGTCTCTTTACAACTCTAGCCTCTCTACTAATCATTACTAAGAGAGCAGCTACGTTAACTGCTTTTTCAAGAGTGTACTTAAAGTCTCTTAGTAGCACCTCAATTAGATTAATAAGTACTCTAGTGTCTTCATCACAGTCAACTATATATACGTCTACTTTTACATTGAAGTATGATCTAAGCTCCTTAAGCCTCCTTGTAGAAGCTAAGTACTTGTGAAAAATACTGCCTGTGAGCTCATGTAAATAAAAGAGAAAGGTTGATACGTGAATAAGTGTATTCCTATTTACTGAAATCTCCGCTTCTCTTCTCCTAGATTTAACTTTAACTACCTGGTCATCTATAGTTATTTCAACGTCTTCTAGTTGACTAGTTAATAGTAGTTCTAGTAGTGTTTTCACTTCTCTGCGCAGAATACTACCTCGCCACAATTTACTCTCTCAACGATCACTTTCTCTAATTGAAGCTTAAAGAGCTTAGAATTCCATTGCATAAAGCTACCCCTAAACCCTGTTTTTAACGCACCTGCTGCTAGCCCGTATACTAGTGAGTGACCAGGATCCTTAGTCTCAAGGTACTTAGCATTAAATAGTGCATCAAAAGCGTCACCAGCACCAGTCGTGTCTACTGGCCTCTTAATAGGCTCCGCGTAGCCACTATAGCACGCTCCCTGTGTAAGTACTACTGCACCTCTACTACCACGCTTAACTACGAGGACACTTAAGCCGTGCTTAAACATTCTACTCGCATCTAGGCCTTTAAAGTGAGTACAGAGGCTTTGCTCGTTAAGGAATAATGTGTGAATGCTTCTCAGTGCTTTGAGAAGCCCCTCAATACTCCACTCTTCAGTGTAACCTCCGGGATCTAGTGTAGTTACAATACCCTCTCTACTAGCTAGTTCTAAGAAGCCTACAGCTACACTAGGCTTAACACTGGCTACGTGAACAACGTGAGCACTTCTAAGCACACTGCTATCTAAGTCGCTGAGGCATAGCTCCTCGTTTACGCCAGGATACTTGATCATTGTTCTCTCACCACTCTTATCAACTATTACTAAGACTACTCCAGGAGGACCCTCAACTAGCTTTACATACTCTGTTTTAACACCATACTGCTTTACCTCCTCAAGCACGGTGCGAGTAATATCATGTGTAGAGGCCTTAGCGATAATAATTGCGCTGTGACCATACTGGGCAACTGTCACAGCGTAGTTTAGTGCTGCTCCTCCAGGACGTATCTGGAGATCACGAGCTAAAATAGTTGCTCCTGTTTGTGGTAGAGTCTCCGTGAAGACGGCTATATCAATGTTTAAGTTACCGATCGCTACGTGAATATATGTTATCCTGTTCACCTCTTAGTAGACTTAACTATGTCCACAGTGATGTTCTTCTTACCACGCCTCTCCTTCTCGCTATCCCACTCACTGAGAACTTTAATAGCCTCATTAGCGACTCTAATAGTGTCCTCTAGCCCTGCACCCGGCTTAAATTCATCTGTCTCTCTATTAGCTATCGCTGCGCAAACAGCTCCTGCTCGAAGCCCATAGATATTAGACAAGACGAATATAACAGACGCCTCCATCTCGAAGTTTAACACGTTCATGCTCTTTAAGTACTCAATTAGGCCTCTCTGAAACGGGGGTAAATAGTCTCTAAAACCAGGCCTCTCTTGTCCAACATAGAAGCTATCACTGCTAGCTGTTAACCCCACGTGATAGTTAACACCGAGAGACTCCGCTGCCTCAATCAGTGCGAGTATAACCTCAAAGCTCGCTACCGCTGGGTATTCTGGTATTGCGTAGTGTCTACTAGTGCCCTCAAGTCTCACGGCACCAGTAGAGATCACTATGTCCCCCACTTTAATGTCTCTTCTCAGCGCACCAGTAGTGCCAACTCTTATAAATGTATCAGCACCACACCTAGCAAGCTCCTCTACAGCTATTGCTGTGGATGGTGCACCAATACCTGTACTAGTCGCGGATATAAAGACACCCTTATAGTATCCACTATAAGTCACGAACTCTCTGTGTGTAGCAACATGCCACGCTTTATCCCAGTGCTTTGCTATAATGGGGACTCTCTCAGGGTCTCCTGGTAAGAGGACATAGCGGCTCACATCTCCTCTCTTGATCATTAAGTGGTACTGTAGGCCCTCGCCCAGTTCAGCTCGCCTAGCTGAGAACGAGGACAATAAAAACCCCCTGTGTGCTTATAGCCATGTACTCTAAAGTATATATACGTCGGCCTCGAGGTTTTTAAGGTCTAAAACCGCATATGAGGATTTACTAGTTAAGTAGCCACAGATCTCGCCTGGATTTAGAATAAGCTTTCCCCCTACTCTTCTTAAGTCTACTCTGTGAGTGTGACCATAGAGAACAACATCCACGTCGAGGCTATTAGTCCACGCGTCAACGAGCTTAGTCGTCTCCTCTACACTGCCGTAGCCGTGAACTAGGAGAATTTTCCTCTCTCCTACATTAACTATTGATGGCTCTACTCTGAGAGCCCAATTATACTGTGTAAAGAGTTTTAGTAACTGGTAGATGTCTCCGTCATTGTTTCCCTTAACCCCTATAACTGGGATGTCTCCAAGTAGCTCCTTCATTAATTTAACTGTAAACGGGCTAATGAAGTCCCCTAAGTGAAATACTAGTTGAACCCTATGAGACATTAGTTCTCTAAGAGCCTTTTTCAATAGCTCTAAGTTGTCATGACTATCGCTAATTACACCAGTAAGCAAGTAGGTGTCCTCAAAAGGCTTTTCTACTTGAGATTACACTTTTATCCCTATAGCCCCCTTCTCAGATTTCTTCAGTCTTACTTCTAAGACACCGTTCTTGTATGTAGTTTTAACTGAGGAGGGGTCTACTCTCGCTGGTAAATCTACTTCCTTATAGTATCTCCTATCGGTATCAGTACCGCTAATTATGAGTGTTCTACCATCTTCAGTTACTTTCACATTTATCTTTTCTTTCTCTACTCCCGGCATTTCTGCTACAATTACTACTTCATCGCCTCTCTCGAAGACATCTACTAGGGGCTCACGCTCCTCTATAATAGCCGCTCTCTCTCCTCTTCTCCTAGGAACATTACCGAATTCCCTTATAATTGGTCTTCCATCGGGACCTATAGTTATGCTGAAGCCGTAAACATATGTCTTAGCACCTCTCCTCTCTAGCTCTTTAGTCATGTCTCTTAAATCCTCTGGTGTAAATGCCTCCATTTTTCTCATTAACTCCCTAATAAACCTCTCCATTTCCTCGAACATTTTGTTTATTTCCTCGAAGCCGGGGAACTCATCCCAGATTCTTCTTCTACGCCTCCACCACTCATCGCTCACAAGACACACCTCTACTGTCTATAACTCTCTATTTTAGTTAATCCTTAAAATACGCATTTCTACTTTTCATGGTAATAGAGGTGACTTATCGCGGTGAAAGTATACTACGAAGTGCTTAAACTAAACACTACTAGTAAATTTCAACTCCTAGATATAACAGGCGATGTTGAGAATACCGTAAAGAGGTCAAGTATCCGTAATGGTATAGTAGTAGTCTACGCACCTCACGCTACTGCCAGTATTATTGTTAATGAGCACGAGCCCGGTTTACTAGAGGACATATTGGAGAAAGTTAAGGAGTTCACTGAGCCTGGGAGCTCAAAGTGGAGGCATAATAGAATCGATGATAATGCTCACGCGCACATAGGCTCTGCGCTATTTGGCTCAAGCCGGGTTTTTCCAGTGGTGAATGGGAGAGTTGTAAGGGGGACTTGGCAAAACATATTCTTCTTAGAAATGGATGGACCCCGCTCAGCGAGGGAGGTCACAGTACTAGTTATAGGTGAGTAATTTGAGGCTCTATATTGCCAGTGAAGAGGATATTTTAAACGGCGTAGTTACAGATGTCTACTTTACGAGAACGCGTGAAATACTGAGAGCAAAGAATATTAGAAAAAGAGTCCGCATGGAGTTTCACGTTGTTAAACTCCCCAGAAATCACGAGTGGGCTGTATTTGCCGGCCTCGAAGAGGCGCTTTACGTTCTAAGAGATAAGCCTGTAACAGTATACGCTATGCCTGAGGGCACTCTCTTTAAGCCTGGAGAGCCCCTCATGATTATCGAGGGGTATTACGACGACTTCGCTGTCTACGAGACTGCGCTCTTAGGTATACTGAGACACTACTCGAGCGTTGCTACTAAAGCTGCCCGCTTAAAGAGACTCGCATTGAATAAGATACTACTCTTCTTTGGTCTTAGAGCTGTACACCCCGCTATTGCCCCAATGATGGATCGAGCTGCCTACATCGGCGGAGTAGACGCTGTTTCAGGAGTAGCTAGTTGGAAGTATTTGGGTCTTAAACCCCAGGGTACAATGCCTCACGCACTCATACTAGTATTTGGCGACCAGGTTAAAGCCTGGAAGGCTTTCGATGAGGTTATAGAGCCAGGGGTGCCGAGAATAATGCTCGTAGACACCCTGTACGATGAGAGAGAAGAGGCTTTAATGGCCGCTAAGCTACTCGGCAATAAACTCTACGGTGTAAGACTAGACACTCCTAGTAGTAGGAGAGGCAATATGCGCTTAATAGTTGAAGAGGTCCGATGGACGCTTAATATTCACGGCTATAAAGACGTCAAGATCGTTGTGAGCGGTGGTATTGATGAGAGAGAAGTCGTAGAGCTGAGAGACCTCGTTGACGCCTTCGGTGTAGGGACAAGTATAGCTATGCCTCCAAGTGTAGATATTAGTGCTGACATAGTAGAGGTCTTTGAAGATGGTGCTTGGAGGCCGCTAACTAAAAGAGGTAAGCTCCCAGGGGCTAAGCAGGTCTACAGGAAGAGGCCTGGATTAAATGACATAGTAACACTACTCGATAAACCCAGTGAAGTGCCTGAGGGCTATACTCCTGTACTTAAAAAATACCTTGATAACGGTAAGCTAGTAGAGAGCTTACCAGACCTTAACAGTATAAGAAACTACGTTCTCGAACAGCTGAGAGAGGTATCAGAGCCGAGAGTAGAGTAGAAGTGACCTTTAACCTAGAGCACCAAAAAATACTAGACCACTACTACTTTGAGCTCACTGATGGGTCAATTGGAGTAGTTACCGGTAATATGCATTTTCAAAGTGGACTCATAGGTTACGTGAAGTATAAGCCCACATCTCACTTAACACCGTGGAGTAGAAATGGTGTTTTCTACGAGAGATTAGTGAAGAACTACACAGCTAAAGAGGTGTATGAGCACACTGAGTGGCGTATTTATACACCGTTCTTTGACATCTCAGTGCCCTTTATACCTCTGAGTACAGTTAAGAGGGTTTATTGTCCCATCACCCGGGCAAAAGAGTTGTACTCTAGAGTGAGAGATAGCCTTGAGAAACTGGCTCTTGACTTCATTGACTCTGTAAGCACGAATACGAGTGTTATCG
>JAJHRJ010000019.1 GCA_020832865.1 Desulfurococcaceae archaeon | reverse complement strand
CGAGAAAACACCGCGGAGTAGTAGACGAAGTAGTCTTTAACCCCACAGGCGGCTACAAGCCCGAGACAGGCTTCCTACTACTAGTAGCCGGGCTGATCGGCGCTAGTAGAGTCTACTACATACACGAGACTATGCGCGAGGTAGCTGAGATACCCGTACTACCAGTCACATTAACCGAGCCCGTGAAAACAATCCTCGAAAAGGCCCTACGCGGAGAACTAACACCACTAGACTACCAAGTACTACGAGAACACAGAATACTGAGACCAGGAGAAAAAGAACCAGCATGGCTAAAACAATTAGCTAAAATAATATTAGAGTAAATACATAAAAACAACTTGTGTCATCTCGCATAGCAGTTTTAGGCTCATTTTCAAAAGCTCAGTGCAATTCGTGCCATCTAGTCCTTTAAGAGAAGCTCTACAATCTTTTTAATATCAAAGTCCTCTCTGTATGCTAGCTTTAAGTGTTCATCACCTACACCGCCCACGAGTACTTTAACTAGATTGTTCTGTAAGCCAGCGTGAGCTATAAGAATACGTTTATCGGGCTCTGGTTTTTCGATATTTTTACACTTATCTCTGCCTAGGAACTCTTCTAATTCACACAGAAACCTCCACTGACCTTTTAAACAAGTGTACACAAAGGGTTTTTCTTCAGAGACTCTCTTTACACTCCACTCTACTAAACTAAGTTCTCGGCTAATTATCGTAGAAGAAATCGCACTTATATGTTCATAGATCTTTAACTCCCTAGTCATAAGGCGCTTAATTGTTGGTTCGTCCTCACCGTGATCTCCGAGGCGTTTACATAGCGCGCGAGCCAAGTAGTATACATATATAGTGTCCGGGTCTATGGTGACAGGCCTAATTACTCCGGGTTGCTTCCCTGAGCGATCAATAGTGGGGGAATCAAGTATTTCTTCTTTAATAGTCCTCCACTTGTCATTAAGCTTACTACAGTTACTAGAACATACAGTCTGATAGAGAAGTAACGGTAGTGGAAAGTATATTGATGTGTAAATGTATTTCAACACATCTAGAACTCCGCTGATCTCTCTGTTTATTCTCTCTACTTTTTCCGAGAACTTATTCGACCCTGAGACTACGCGACTCGAGAGCTTAGCACGACTTAACTGTATAAGAGGTAAGTTAATGTGTTTTATTTCTCTATCTTCAATTTTATTTAACATTAGCTGTCTCTTTGGTGCTTCAGAGGGTGGTGCCGGGTCACTATTGTAAACCTTAACTTTAATTTTCCCTATATCTTCGTGAGCGAGTAGCACAATACTCGCGAATCTTGGAATTAAACGCATTGTTAGCGCTGGCATGAAGTTTATGCCGTGAGATATATCAGCGATTATTTCACTATATGGGTTTTCAAGGCAGAGCTCGCCCACCTCCACTAGGACTTTTAACTCGTAGTCTTTAGCCTCCCCACTGAAAACCCAGTTTCCACCTGGAGAGCCCGTAGCTGGAGCAACTATTACACGTGGCTTAAACTTAACGTCTATCTTGTACTTGTCTAGTAAACACTCAACAAACTCCTTAACGAAGAGCTCGATACTAGCTGATAATTCACTGTAAGTTAGTGCTTCACTGGCTTTATCAATGTATCCTACTAGTTCACTGTAACACTCAGAGCACCTCGAAGCAACTCTTCTCTCTGCCTTATCAACTAAGCTCTCAAGAACAACTATAACGACGTCTACTTTATTCTCAGCGATATTTTCACGCAGTGAGAGCAGCAGTGGTATTAGAGTAGTACAGTATTCACTAGTACTCGATTCCCCTGGTTTAAAGACGTAAGGCAAATCGCGCCACTGGGCCGGATTTCCCCACGTAGTAACGAGTAGAATCCGTGAACGTGCACTGTCAGTCAAATAAACACCATCAAGCCTATTACTAGAAGACTCAGGGTATTATTTACTTACAAGCCGTAAAATTTTTATCAGCTATGAGAACAGCGATTGTGCTGATAACACGTTTTAGTTAAATTTTTATCCCTCGTCGTGGCTAATTCAAATGCTAGGTGGGCTTGTTGCACAATTTACCTACATTAATTAGGCTTAAAGTCGAGGTTCTACTTCACGACCCTCCTCACAAGTCGCACTTAATAGGACTTCTTAAAGAGAACTTTGGTAAGCGACATGAAGAAGAGGCGAGAACATTTAGGAGTATTGTTCTGGGAGGTACGAGTTTCTCTGAGTTTAGTGAGGAGCTTAGACCCCTCATAGCTCTCTGCGATCGCTTGGCGTCGAGTGCTGAGAGGAGGTTTATCAGAGCTAGTCACCTGGGTAATTGGCCTCGGGGCATCTACGTAGATTACAGTAAACTACACAACATATTCAACCCGAGTCGATCACGTGATGTATCAGTTTCAAGTATGGGTATAAATAATCCCAATGCACTACTCGAGAGAGTAATGAGAGTAGGCGAGAGAATTAACAGAGTTTTAAGGCAAGTCAGCCGAGTAGCTGATGAAGTTACAGTTTATAATACACTATACGCTTTACTAGAACCTGCGTGGTACGCTGAGGGATTATATCCAAGCTTAGCTGATACGAGAGTACCGAGTCACACTATATTCGACCACCTTTACGCATCAGCAACAATAGCTAATATCGTCACTAGAGCAGACACAGTGAAGCTCAAAGGCTACTACGTCCTAGTAGACTACCCGGGTATACAGAGCTTCATAGGCTCTGGGAGAAAAGCAGGGGATTTCTGGGCTGCTAGTTGGATGCTCTCTAATTTAATGTGGAGACTCGGGTTAAATTACGCTCGAAAGTACGGATTTGACGTGTTTGTATCTCCTACGGCTAGATTGAACCCCTACACTATTAAGACTCTTAAAGCTATAATAGCAGACAATGCTAGCGACGCTGCGAGAGAAGCTGAGAAAATACTAGCTACTGCGCTGGGCTTAAGTGAAACTGAACTAAGAGTTATAAGCGAGCAACCCCTCATTCCAGCTACACTGTCACTACTATTTCCACCAGTAGATTACAGTAGTCCCGAAGAAGTTGCAGAGAGCTTTGAAAGGGCCTACAGAGAGGCCTGGAGAAGTCTCGTGAGAGAAGCAGAGTGTGGTTTAAGTGACTCAGAGGACGTGTCTTCAAGGCTTACAAGTTATTTACTGCGAGAGATATGCGACATTATTAATGAGCCTCCACAAGGAGTTAGAATTTACGTTGTAGACGTTGAGAAAATACATGAAAAGCTGATCAGCTGCCTTGTGGAGGGCGTGAGAGATGCCTGTGAAGATCTTGGACTCGAAATAAGCGAATCGAACTACGCTGAGTTCACTAAAATGCCATTAGAAGTAAAGAGAGAATTCACCAGTATTCTACTTTGGCACCTCTTAGTGACAGAAGCGACTAGACTAGCTGTTGGTAATGGGTGTGTTAGACACCCAGTACCAAGACCATTCTTTGTCTATTCGCAGAGCAAGTTGACTCCTATTTCAGAGCGTATAGTAGAATCAAGTGGTAACTGGATACCTTGTACACTATGTGGAGTAGAACCAGTGATTATTAAAGCTACCAAGAAGCCTGAAATGCCTGACGAATACGGTGATGAATTTAAAGATTACGTAGCGAAAATACTTGGCGTTAAGAGAGAGAAGATAAATCTAAGAGACTGGAGTGAGCTCAAAAAGCACTTTAAACCAGGTGAGGCTCTGGGACCTTACTGCTTACTTAAGAGAGCAGTCTATCTCTTTAAATACGCAGAGCGCAAAATTAGTTTCGTCTCAACAGACGATATAGCCCTTGAAGGCTTCTCAGCCATAATAAGTAATCTAAGAGAGAAGTACCGTGATCTTCTGAGTGAGATGTCTGAGATTATTGCACGCAAGGGTCTTCTTCCCGAGCCAGCTATACTCACAGACTTACTGTTATCGACTAGAGAGGTTGGTAAACCCAAGGATATAACTCTAGCAGCCGAGGTTTCGAAATTAACGTATGAGTCGTTCGTGAGATACGCTGAGGATGCTCTAGAAGAGGTCTGTAGAGAGCTGAGTAGGCGCGGAGACTACGCGGCATCCTTTATTAGTGCTTTGAAAGAAAGAGTTGTGGGTCAGTTAAGTAGCCAGATCACAGAGGCGGTTCTTAGTAGACCTAATTACCTCGAGTTACTCGGTATTGAGAGGGCTTGTAGAGCTCACAGACTAAAGACTTCTTACGCGATTCTGAGAGGCGATGCAGATAATATTGGAAAAATCCACACTGGTAGAATAGACTTCATACTAGGAGAAGACTTACTTGAAAACTACTTCAGCAATTTCTATAAGGGTGTAGTGGAGAGCATTGAGCTGAATTCTTACACAGCTGAAATTAAAGGGCAGTTAAAAAAGATACTGCAAAACTCCTTAGACACATTAAAGCATGGGCTTAAATTACTAGGCTTTGAGAAGAGGCTACCTATAACTCCAGCCTGGACAGCCTCTCTATCACTCTCACTAATGGTCTCCGCAATAATGGACTTTAAAGTGATTACTAGAAACCACGGAATGCTCGTCTTTAGTGGTGGAGACGACGTATTAGCACTAATGCCCCCCGAAACAGCGTTTAAGACAGCTATTGAAATTAGAGGCGTCTTTAGAGACTCGGGGTTTATTGATATCGACAATTCAGGTCTAGTAGTACCAGCTCTACCAACTGGTAGAAGTGTAAGTCTGAGATACGCAGATATCAAAGACCACATGAACTGGGAGTACGAGAAAGCACTGGAGCTTCTAGAGGAAAAAGCTAAAGAGGCGAAGTGGATTAAAAACGAGGAGTCGAGTTTCAAGGACACTCTTGTTATCTCTGATAGTAGGAGTAATGTAGTGGTGCTACTTTCACTAAACACTGATATGCGTCAACTCACTATTCACGCACTATCACTAGGCTTTCTCACCGGAATAGGAGCTCTCTCTACAGGTATACCGGAAGACTTCAAAAACTACGTGTCCATTCCCGAGTACATTAGGCGCAGGGGGCTACAAACTCTCGCTCTCTACATCTTTAAGAGAAACATTCCATTGAGAGGAGAGAACAGTAAACCCGTTATAAATGAACTAACTACTAAACTGAGAGAACTACTCGAAAAAGCCTCAGAGGTGACTCTAGAAATTAGTGGAGAGAGAGCCAATTTGCTAGTTCAATTAATTAATGTACTCAGAATCACGAGGCGACACTTATGAGAGCCCTTGTAGTTAACCCACTAGAACCACTCTCACTATCTGCAACACCTGTAACGGGTATTGATATCTTCTCACATGTTAAAGGCCTATCAACACCATTACCAACAACACTAGTAGGAGCACTTGGAGCACTACTCGGTGTTCATTTATCTTCACTTGACTCTCTAGGCGGTCTAATAGAACTAGTAAATGAGATAAGACAACGTCTCTCCTGTGGAGAAGTCATTGTTAAAGGTCCACTTGTCTACTTCGAAATTAGTAATAAGGAATTCATCGGCCCTACTATACCTGTTCACCCCACTCGCTTCTACAAAATAGGCTGCATAGTAAAGAGCAGAGCTGGGTACAGTATTAGTGATGAGTGTAGAGAGCATTTTGAGTATACGCCTGGAGTCTTCGTGGGAATTGCCCTAAAAAGGAAGGGTCCTAGTGGAGAAAAGCTCGTTATACCGGGATTTACATATAGATATCCACTTGGATTTTACAAATACATACGTGAAACCAATTCTAAATCCGAATCTAAGCCCGCTAAACCATTATTCATATACATGATAAACTGTGAAAAACCCTTAGAGAAAACTATTGTGCGAATTGGAGGCGAGGGTAGAGTAGCTGAAATCTACACCTCTGATGATGAGCTCTTAATTAAGCAACTAAGCCTTTTAAAATCCCCACTAGAACTCAGTAAGAGCGGAGCATACATAGCTGTAAGCCCCATTCCACTCATAGCCGAGAAAAGAGATGCTCTTTATCTCGACGCTGTGAAGGGATTAGATTTTTGTAGCAGTGTAATTGGAGTCCCACAGATCGGGTTAAAGCCGCCTAAATTAATCGTCGAGAGACTTGGGCTTGGATACTACGAAATGGCGAGAACTAGACGTCCACAAATACTAGTATTGCCTCCGGGAACTATTGTGGAAGCCAAGTCCACAGATAAGAGTGTAATTGACGTGCTCAGAGTGCTCTACTCAATAGGCTTCGCTACTCTTTATCCACTCCACTAAGTTGCTAATTCGCCTAGGACTCTAAGACACGCTTCATCTCTCTCCTCGCTACACTTCTCTCTAAACCACTTCACACACTCTTTAGTGTTCACGTCTTTGAAATCAAAGTACAGCCACTCGCTGTTATTTAAACGTATTGGTCTAGCTCGTTGAAAATCTAGTTTAGTAAACAGTAAGAAGTACAGTAATTCGGGGATGAAAAGACTCCTTTCTTCTAGAAAGAACTTCACGAGTGGTGTGAGTTTAGACTTTAAAATCTTCTCCGCGTCCTCTAAGTGAGACCTATTAATCCAAACCTCGAAAATACACTGAGGAACGTCTCCTACAAGCCACATTCCGTGAGGGAAATACTGTGAGAATGGTGAAACAATCACCATTATCGTGTCATTTATAAGCACTCTCTCTAATAGTGCTTTATGCTCTCCTCTTAGAATTTTTTCAAGTGAACACACAGCGTTACACACTCTGCCCTCCTCGCTGTCAGTACAACACGAGGAGTGATCTAGGGTAATAGCGTTGAGTTTCCCCGTTCCCAGTTCATTAACCCAGCACTCAGCACCAGTAATATTATCACAAGTAAGCCTAGTGATAACGAATAGCAAGGTACAATTCACCTAATGTGCTTGCACACATCATCTTCGCTCAAAGCTATAATAATAAATCTACATATAGACACGCTTCTATAATAGTTTTTAGCACTACCAGCAATATCCTTTCTAAGCACAACAATTCTTTCAACTCTCCCGGCACATTCATAGTCGCAACAGGGACTAGAGAATTGTTCGCAGCATTTCTTGACATGATCTTTAATTTTATTCGTGGATTTAACCTTAAGCTTAAGCTCAACTTCGTAATACATCTTAGACTTTGTAACAAGTAATAAGTCAAATATTCTCGTGTGTTTTAATAATCCACCATGACACATAGAGACGTCTTTACAAGCGCCTTTACTGGGATCGCATAAACACGTCCAAGTTCTTTTCGGGTCATGACACCTGGAAAGGATCTCCCAGAATTTGAGCTCGTCATTTAGATATGAGCAGTGAGTTTCAATACTCGATTTATTCTTTAAAATGTTAGATAGTAGTTCAAGGTGGCACTTCAAATCGAATAACCTCTAGTTCTTTTAAGAATAACTCTGCTCTATCGAGGAGATCGCGGTAGCTCTGTAGTTTTATAATATTGTTCCTCGTAACGTAATATACAGTCCAACCCGTATTAAGACCGTAAACTACTGGGAGACCGTTGTGAGTCTCTATTAAAATGACTTTTAATTTATCTTTATACC
>JAJHRJ010000018.1 GCA_020832865.1 Desulfurococcaceae archaeon | reverse complement strand
GAAGGATCCTTTGTGCTCAAATACAATATTCTACTACTGTGCGGGTTTCTCGTGCTTAGTAAGGTTGTCAATATTACTTACTATATGTGGCTTCTACCACTAGTTCTAGTATTATTTAATAGAGTTAAGCAAGATGAAAAAATGCTTAAGAGTTTTATTAAAAACTATCTTTTTGGGTTTTTATGGATTGCTAGTTATGGATTTTTCTCTTTTTTTGCTCCTCTAGTTGCTGGAGACCCTATTTTTATGTTTGAAGACTGGAGTTATATGCCCTCAGATTTAGTATACCTGGAGTCTCGGAGTTCACGCTTCTTTAGAAGAGTTGCTATGAATATGGTCTTTTACCTGAGATCTACACCTACATTAAGAGAGATTTTCAATATTCTTTCAAAAGCACACTGCTACATACTGATACTAGTGGTTTTAGTTCACACAGTATTTCAAGTATATATTATTCGCCTAGCCCTGAAATACCTTAAGAGCTAAGTTAGTTTGGCGCTTAACATAAATTATTCGCAAATATTTGCGGTAACTGCAGACACGTGATTTATCGCAGTATATTAGCTCTCCAATTGATTCTTTACAAGTGACGAGTTTCTAAAGTTCAATGAGTTGTCTCTACGGCAGAAATAGGGGGCTGTTTGGGTCTTCATATTCATTTGTAGCATCCATATTTGTTGATCTATCCCCGAGAAGATTTATAGGCTTCAGAAGTTTACATGTCTATTGGTGCCTCCGGGCTCCCGAGACCCGTAGAGGCTGTGAACCCTAGGCGACTAGTGGGAAGCCACTGCGGTGAGGGGGCTCGGGGAGACCGTTGAGAAGTAGATGGTGAAGAGCCTTGAAATCAATAGATATGAAAGGCA
The DNA here is from genome assembly GCA_020832865.1 of Desulfurococcaceae archaeon. The sequence continues at coordinate 6,807 of JAJHRJ010000018.1, read as the reverse complement.
ATGAACCACCATCTACCGAGAAACGGTATGCTGTGTTGACCCTTAGTAGCCTGTGACCGATCTATAATTACTTGTGATTAGTTGTGAATTGCTGGTGTGATTTTATTAGCTTTTCTATGGGTGTTTACTTGTGGGTGATGAGTTTTTGTGCTTGAATTTCAGTTCTCAACGCAGATGAGGGGCTTGGGGGTTACGTGGAGCCCTGATAGCCCGGGCCATGATGCGGTGAAAACCCGAGTAGAGCCCGGGAACCCCGAGGCAAGAAGCATTCACAACTACTTACAACTAACTACAAATGATTGCCTCGGGGAAACCCTAAAGGGCAAATTAGCAAAAATTCAAATTGACCGGGAAGAATCTGACACAAGGGTAAACATATACTTGTAGCCATTCACAAATAAGTGCTTTAGAGGTCTTAATTAGCTATATTTTACTAGAATGCACTGTGTAGGGAATTAATGTTGCTGGTTTTTCTAGGACTAGGATACACGCTGAAACACTTAACACTAGAAGCTGTTAACGAGCTAAAAACAGCTGATGTAGTGTACATTGACACCTATACATCTGTATACGGGGATCCAATAGAGGAAATAAAGCGATTTAACCCAAATGCGAAGTACATATACGCTTTCCGAAGAGACCTAGAAGGGCCCTTTGTCGAGAAAATACTTGAAGAAGCCCGTTCTAAGAAAATCATAATAGCAGTGCCGGGAGACCCGTTTATCGCTACTACGCACGACGCTATATGGATTAATGCTATTAAGAGAGGAATAGAGGTTAAAGTAGTAAATGGTCTCTCATTTATCACCTTAGCGTATAGTAGACTCGGATTACAGTCGTATAAGTTTGGAAAACATGTAACACTAATACATCCTTCACTGTTTAAGTCATACAGCACCATAGACGCTATATACAGCAATTTAGAGAGAAATCTCCACACAATAGTACTACTTGATTTACGTGTTGAAGAGGATTATGCTATGACGATTAGCGAGGCCGTGAAGATACTCTTAGAGTTAGACTATAGGGGTCAGCTAGGAGGGCAGATGGCTCTAGGCGTTGCTCGCCTAGGCTGGGTTGATGAGAAGATATGTGCACGTGCTCTCAGAGAGCTCTCCACGTGTAAATATCCTCCGCCTCCTCACAGCTTAGTTATCTTGTCTCCGCGCTTAGATGCTGTTGAGGAGGAGTTTGTTAAAATGTGGTTTAGTTCATGCTGATTCGATCTAGCATACCCAGGATCTCTCTATGTTCTGCGAGCGTTGCGCCGAGAACCTTCTCCATATATCGAAGCGCGTAATCGTGATCTTCACGGTTAAACGCGGCGACGGCGTCTTTTACCACGATGATATCGAAGCGCTCGTAGAAAGCATCAATAGCTGTGTGTAGTACACAGATATGTGTATGAATTCCAGTTAAAATAACTGTGTCAACGCCTAGGTCTCTGAGAATACTACTTAATCCGGTGTCTCTAAAACCACTATAGGACCTCTTATAGAGGACAATATCGCCCTTCTCAGGTTTAAGGTCATTTATAATAGAAGCCTCCTCACTATCATGTGAAGCGTGGAGTCCCCATATACGGATCTCCTTGTCAAAAGCGTAGTGCCTATCAGCTAAATAGATTATTGGAATACCCTTCTCGCGAGCTTTCATGATCAGAGTTTTAATCACAGGCACGATCTCGAGAGCGACAGGGCTCTTTAATCTACCATAGACGAACTCCTTCAACATGTCAATAACTAGTAGTGCAGGCTTCAATACATATCCCCTAATTCAGCCAATAAGTAATTTTAAACACCTGAAAAATAGTTTTAACATGGTGATGAACGACACCGGTTCAGAGGATTTCAGTGAAGAACCGTGTGAGGGCTGATTAATGAGGATTCGCCAACGTTAAAATACAGCCACGTCATTAAATGACATAGCGCGTTTTGTGTTACAGCTAGTCTTTGTAATATTTACCGCGCGTCATGTGACTACGGTTTTTGACGTGTACTCTTCAATAGCACTACTATGATCTGTCTTTTTAACTAACTCATTTATACGTAAAGAGCTAATATATACGCGTATGTATTTGTTTAGATTTATAAGCTCAGCCCATGTTAGACCTCAACGGGTGATATTATGGTGGAGCAACCTCCCTATGCTTCACTCTACGAAAACGACCCTGTATACCAAATGGCTGTTAAGCAGCTGCGCGAATCGGCAACTATACTTGGACTCTCCGACGATGTAGTAGAGGTTTTAAGACACCCAGAAAAACTAGTACAAGTCAAGATCACAGTGAAGAGAGATAGCGGTAAATTAGAGACATTTCTAGGGTGGAGGAGTCAACATAACAGTGCTCTAGGACCATATAAGGGAGGTATTAGGTACGCTGAGACAGTGACTCCCGGCGAAGTAGTTGCCCTATCAATGTGGATGACTTGGAAGTGCTCACTAGCTGGGATTCCATATGGTGGTGGAAAAGGAGGTGTACGAGTAAACCCAAAGACGCTGAGTCCACGTGAACTAGAAGATCTCAGCAGAAAGTACTTTGCTGCAATTGCGAGAGAAGTAGGTCCAGACGTGGACATACCAGCCCCCGATGTGAACACAAATCCACAGATCATGGGTTGGTATTATGATGAGTACAGCAAAATAGTGGGCTCTCAGGCGTGGGGCGTAGTTACAGCTAAGCCCGTTGAGCTCGGAGGGTTAAGTGTCAGGGTAATCTCGACAGGCTATGGAACAGCACTAACGGCTAGAGAAGCGGCAAGGAAGCTGTTTGGTGGACTCGAAGGCAGAACCGTAGCTGTTCACGGCTTTGGAAACGTCGGCATGTATACTGCTAAGTATCTTGCTGAGTGGGGTGCGACAGTAGTCGCCGTCAGCGACAGTAAAGGATACATTTATAATCCTAAAGGCCTAAACGTGGAGAAGGCTATAGAAGTAAAAGGAAAAACAGACATGGTCACAAACTACAGAGAGGAAGGCATAAAGATATCTAATAACCACATGGAGCTCCTCGAGTTACCCGTGGACATATTGGTTCCTGCCGCGGTAGAGAACGTAATTACTAGAGAAAACGTTAATAGAATTAAGGCGAAACTCGTAGTTGAAGGGGCAAATGGACCCACAACTCCAGAGGCTGATAAGATTCTACACGATAGAGGAGTTGTCGTGGTACCTGATATATTGGCAAATGCCGGCGGAGTGACAATGAGCTGGATTGAGTGGAGTCACAACAAGATGGGATGCTTCCTAACAGAGGAGGAAGCGTTATCTCGGCTAGACAAAATTATGACAATAAACTTTAATAAGGTATACGATGAGTGGCAGAAAAAGTACTCAAATTACCCAATGAGAGTAGCTGCCTACGCCATCGCAGTGGATAGAGTAGTTAAAGCGATGAAGCTCCGAGGATGGATCTAGACACACACCCTCCTCCTCTTATACACTACAATTCCATTTTTTCTTCGAATTTCTTCAACTCTATGTAAGGGGATGACCTCTCCACCCACAACCATGTAGCTTCCGCGGATATCTTCTAGTAGAGCACCTGGTATCGGCTTAAGTACCTCTTCACCATTTTCTCTATGCCTAATGAAGACCACGTAGTCGTCTTTAGTGCCTCCAAATACAATCTTTCTCAACCATTCTACTATTTCTCCGCGCTTCTTTCTGCGCAATTCAGTTACCCTTACACTTCACTGTTAGTAGCAAAGTGCTTTTAATTACCGTTTCTCGGTAGATGGTGGTTCATAGTTTTTCGTGTTCAATGACTTCGAGACTCTCCACCATCTGCCTCTCAACGGCTTTTATCCCCCAACCACCCTACGAGAGCTGTTCACCCTCGGTCGCCCAAGGGAGCATTCACTCTCCTCGGGTAATCAGGGTTCATGGATTATTCATCAACCTCGAGACCTCATCGGTTTCAGGCTTCCACAACTACCACAATATTTCAGAGCGGGTTTTAAAACCCCATCATAGCGTTAAGAGATCTAAATAAACAAAACAATATGAATGATTATGAAGACTGAAACAGCCCTTATTACGTTAGATAGAAACCATTAAAACCTCTAGGTTGTAAAGCACTAGGGGTTTAGTTTCATTGGGCTTAATATTGTTTGATAACGAGCCCTCTTTCCTTGGCTCGTAGAAGTAGCTAGGGAGTACAATGCCGTAATAGTATTCGAGGACCTGGAGAAAATTAGAGAAAACGGTAATGGTGGAAAGAGACTCTCGTGGATGAAGTCGCTGTGGTGCTACAGGAGAATATAGGAGTACACAGAGTACAAGGCACTAATAGAGGATCTACGAGTAGTCTACGTAGACCCAAAAGGCACATTCAAGACCACACCCGATGGAAAACCACCGAGATTCGTAAACTATAGATTCGTAGAGTTGGGAAGAATATTGACATCGAGAGACGTAGTAGCCCCACCCTTTAGTGCGGAAAGGAGGTCAGTTTTCTATTTCTCTCTGTAAGCGAGTTTCATAGTTATGTACTTTAAGAACTCTTTAGCCTCGCTGTGCATGGCGTTCGAGGATTTTAGGGCCTGTAGTGCACTATTAACGTGTTTATCTATCAGCTTCTCACCGTAATCTAAACTACCTGTGTTCTTAACTATTTCACGCACCTTCTCAACGTGAATATCCGTTATTTGCTGAGAGTCGAGTTTCTCGTAAACTTCTTCTAGGAATCTCCGCTCCTCTTCTCCAGCGAGCGCGTAGGCTTTAACTACTAAAAGTGTTTTCTTTTTACCTTTAACATCGCTACCAGCCGGCTTACCTGTAATCTCGGGGCTACCATACAATCCTATAATGTCGTCGCGAACCTGGAACGCTATACCAGCTGGAATAGCGTATTGCGATAAGTCACTCAAAAGCCTAGTCTCTCCTCCACAAGCAATTGCCCCTAAGTGAAGTGGCAATTCCACAGTATATGAAGACGTCTTTAATCTGTACACTAAGAGGACTTCCTCCTCGGATATCTCAGCTAGAGAAAGCTGTGAAAGCATTACATCTAAAAACTGCCCATATGCGACCTTTCTTAAACCACTACTGTAAGTCTGTAGGAGTGCCTTAACAATGTGTGGCGGCAGGGGTGACTTAGCCATTAAACCCACTGCAAAAGCCTCTAGGAGATCGCCTAGTGTAATGGCCTGGGAAATACCGTAGTGTGTACAGTCTCTCCAATTGCGCTCTAGGCATTTTTTAGCAAAAGCGACATGCGCAGTAGGGCCTCCTCTCCTAAGCTCATCTCTATCCATTATATCGTCATGTATTAGAAGGTAACTCTGGAGAAGCTCAATCGCAGCTGCTAAGTCAACGACTCTGCTAATAGCTCCTCTATCTCCACTAGCACTCCAGCACCCAGTAATCACTAGTACCGCTCTCAGCCTTTTACCTCCTCTAAGAGTGTAATCTGCACCGACATCAGCTAGCTCTACTACTCTGCGGGATTCTCGTGAAGCCTCTGAAATAAGCTCCTTGAAGAGCTCTCCTAAGCGAGTATTCACCTCGTTAACCACTTTACCGAGAAAGCCTGCGTATTCATCTTGTTCACGACTAGAGGTCAAAGCATTAACACCACACTATTCACTTTAACGCTCTGTGTTTTATAAGTTCACTGAGTTCTCTTATAACTTCTAAATTCTTGTAGTCTTCACTGAGTAGCTCCCAGAATATGCCTTTAGGCTTATAGCCTCGAGGATAAATTTTTACTAGTTTTGTGGGTGTAGCGTAGTAATCTACTGTTAAGTCGTGAGGCTCTAGTGGGATTTCATCTACAACTTGCACGTCGTGTATTGTGGTTGCGACTGGGGTGTTCTCCGTGATCACCCCGAGCTCGCGTAAAATAGCATACTCTAACTCAGCATAGCCACCTCCCTTACCTAATCGTATACCGCGCCTATCAACAGCTACACAACCAGTAATCACAAGGTCTATGGGTGGTAGGTCACGTAGTTTTACAGATGCACCGTATCTAAAAGCCCCACTAATAGTTGCGGCGTAGCTCAGCTTACTTGAGGGTATACTACGAGGGTTTATAATGATAAATCCACTCCTAAGCCGAGGAGATGCCATTATAACGATCTTGCCTTCTAGTAACGCTCTAAGCCTCAGATGATACTGAGGGGAGTCTGGATTAGCCTTAATAACCTTAGCCTCTACCCACTCTTTTAACTGGGCAATCCTCTCGGCGGCTTTATCAGCTCCTTTGAAATTCGGTATTCTGCCATATACGGGGCGAGGAAATTCCGCAATGTTCTTCTCCTCCATTAATCTCCAGATCCTCTCTCTAATTGCCGCTTTTACTTCATCCACAGTACTAGGTGACATCATCTACTAGTACCTATTTTAAGATAAGACGCTTAATTTCCCATTTTATTATTAATTCGTGAGGTGTAAGACTTTGCAGCCTATTTTACAGATAGCACTAGACTTAGAGGAGCTAGTTAAAGCCGTTGACGTGGCGACAAAGATCACGTCGAGTCTTAAATGTGAAAACATTTGGCTGGAGGTGGGAACACCCCTGCTTAAATCGTGGGGGAAAATCGCTGTGCGATCTGTTAAAGAGTTAACTAAGCGCTTTATCGTAGCAGATACTAAAACAATGGATGTACCTCTTTTAGAGGCTAAAATAGTTAGAAGGGCTGGAGCAGACGCGTTTACCGTGCTTGGAGTAGCAGATAATGAGACTTTAATTGAGGCCTCCGCGGCTAAGAAGGAACACGGGATCTTACTCATAGTGGATCTCATCAGTAGCAGAGATCCCTACAAGAGAGCACTGGAAGTTGCTAAATATGAGCCCGACGT
>JAJHRJ010000017.1 GCA_020832865.1 Desulfurococcaceae archaeon | reverse complement strand
GGTTATTTAGAAATAAACACATAGCAGATATAGTTAAGCGACTACACCTGGGAATACCTATTATTAAGCCTAGTCTCATTGGGAAAATGCTTAAACAAGTAACCATGTCAATGGTTTCTACTAGAGAACTCGGCGCAATTCCCGCTGGGAGAGTCTACATGATCTCTATAAGTGAGACAGACATGGCTGCTCACAGTAGACTCGGCGACTTAAAACTCGAGGAGGAAAACGCCTACGTCTTAGCGCTCATTGGCGACCAGGACATTTTACCACCATCAAAAGACACTGTACTCGAACCCGGACACATCCTACTAGTATTAGCTCCAAACACAAATTTCATTAAGAGGATAAGAGGTTGATTAGGGATCAATGACGAACACAGACAGCGTTAGCGGCGAGAACCCGTTTCCAATTCCTGAACTAATTATACGTAACACTATAATTATCGTCTCCATAATTGTAGTGGTAATTGTATTGAGAATAATTATTACGAGGGCTCTAAGAGCCCTCGTAGAGAAAGGAGTTCTATCTACTCGTGGCTTAGAGATTATTGCGAGACTAATAGATCTCATAGCCTTCTTCATAACGGCATCAATAGTTATTCTTCTGTTTTCACCTCAATTCTGGATAGTACTAGCCCTACTTGGAGTACTCGCATTCATAGTGTACATAGTGCTATTTGACGTAATAAGGCCATATATAGCTGGGTTAGCTATACAGATAAATCCTGTTTTCAAGTCGAGATCTCTAGACATAATTCTACCAGAACACAATAGTGCTATAAGCGGTAGACTAGTAAAAATAGACGCGCAGTATCTAGTAATTCAAGATGTCTTCGGCAATGAGTACTATATCCGCAACGACGCGGCACTCAACTCTATTATAAAGATTACACCTATCTATATACAATTAATAGTAGAAGTGAATTACAAGTGCTCAACTAGGAGTCTAGTTGACAATGTGAACTCTATTATTCGAGCACTAGAAACTGCTAGAATACCACTATTCAAAGAGGAAGTAAAAGTAAGTTTACTAGAGATGTCTAGTACAGGGGTTAAACTGGGATTAAGGTTATACCCTGTAAGTACCCCAATTAGACAAACCGACTTACTTAAAGCCGTTAGCGCAATTATAGAGACCATAAAGAGCTTATCAGAAGAAAACTGCATCATGGAAGACGTGACTGTTAAGGTTCCAGTGGGACTATGAAAAACCCAACCACTACACCACATACCCTCTAATATCAAAGAAGGTTACTTCGTCAATGTAGACGCTGAGCCACTTACCATAACTAACTATGTCTCTATCAAAGCCTTTGATAACGACGGGTATGTAGTTGACTAACCTAGCAACCCAGGTCTTACTCTTCTCTGTAACGAAGCATGACACCTTAGTATTCAAGTACTTCTGTCTAACTCTCAACCCAACATCCATAATTGTTTTAAGCGCTAATCTAAGTCTCCTCTTCCTCACGAGTGTATTCACCTGCTGCATAGAAGCCGCGAGAGTAAGTGGCCTAATACTATAGCCGGCCACGTGAACTCTCTCGAACTCCAGCTCTCTGATTACTTTAAGTGTCTCCTCAAAATCCTCCTCACTCTCACCTGGAAACCCCACAATCACATCTGTCGCAATGCTCACACCAGGTATTTTAGCCTTGATCTCTCTAACTATGCTCCTATACTCGTCAACAGTGTAATTCCTCTTCATTAACTTTAAAACTCTATCACTACCAGACTGGAGAGGTATGTGGAGGAACTTGAATATTTTATCCTCACTTCTCATGACTTCTATGATCTCGTCGAGGAAGCAGGCTAGGTGATCCGGGTTCATCATGCCCACTCTGATCATGTAGTTCCCTGGGACTCTCTTCGTGATTTCAAGTAGTAGGTCAGGTAGTACCCTCTTCTTGTATAAATCTAAGCCGTAAACACCCAGATCCATACCTGTCAACTCCACCTCTACAGCCCCTGACTGCACAGCCTCCTGTACAGCCTTCACAATAGCCTCTACACTGTGACTCACGAGTTGCCTCCTAGCATGCTTAGCTACGCAGAAGGAGCAATCGCCTAAACAGCCCTCTTGAACAGGTATAGGCACTACACTACTGCCAGTGCACACGCCGATAACATCTCTACTTCTTACTCCGCTGAGTAGTATTACGCGGTTAGCCTTTTCAACCGCTATGTAGATCTTGTCAGCGTTCTGCGGTGAGACGAGGCTAGCCGTTGGTGCAATTAAGTTAATAGTGTATGGCTCTACTCTAGCCATACAGCCAGCTACAATGAGCCTCTTGCCTGTTTTCACGCAGTAATTATGTAGGGCTTTAATCCTGTTAATCATGTGGTACTCTGTCTCCAGCCTCACAATACAGGTGTTTACGATGACTACGTCTGCGTCTTCAATACTACTAATAACACTGTGACCTCTACTAGTAAGTGTGCTCTTCATTAAAGCCTCATCACTTCTATTAAGAGCGCAGCCATAAGTCTCAATATACACTCTCAACTAAGAGCACCAGTAAACGCGGTGTACTACCTCTACACTATTGTCTCCACAGCGGTTCTTATAAGACTTTTAAAGAAGCTAACATTATAGAAAAGTGGTGTTAATTTTTGAGTAGTGGTGTAAATTACCCTTATGAGGCATTACTAGAGCGAGCTTTCACTAAACTAGCTGGGAGGAGAGGCTCTGAAGAGGTATTTGAAATGCCGCGTGCCTCAGTGCTTATAATTGGAGGTAAAACCATTATACAGAACTTCAGAGACATTGCCCGTACACTAGGAAGAGAAGAAGACTTGTTAAAGAGGTATTTCATGAAGGAGCTTAACACTCCAGGCACTGTAAATGAGGCTGGGCAATTAGAGTTAAAGGGTAAGTTCAGCTCAATGGCGGTGAATCAGCTCTTAGAGAGATTTGTTCAAAAATATGTTAAGTGCTCAACTTGCGGGTCTGTGCACACTAAGCTCTATAAGAAGGGAAAGGTCTTCGTCTTAAAGTGCGAAGCTTGTGGTGCAGAAACTACTTTCCAGGCTTTTTAGTGCTATCTGAGCTGGTTTCTAATGAAGAACTCTGAGAGATTAAGCCCCAGGGTTTACGTTAAGATCCATGAGATCAGCGGTGAGATCATAGTAGCTGCCTGCGACGAGGATCTCCTCGGAGCACTAATAGTCGACTCAGAGAAAAACACCCGTATCTACGTGGACCCTGCTTTCTACAAGGGGAAACTTACCAGTATAAGTGAGGCACTAGAAGCACTTAAGACATCTACTCAGGCAAACCTTATAGGTAAAAACATAGTGGAGGCCGCTATAGGAGCGGGTTTAATAAGTCCTAACGCTGTGCTAAGCATTAATAGCGTAAAAATCGCTATTTACATAAGGTTTTAAACAATGCGTTTTTGTGTACGGTGTGGTCAAGAGTTCCCACGGGATCAGCTCATACAGGGCTACTGTATTAACTGCTTTATAAGATACATAGGACTATTTGAGCATAAACCCGTACTTGAAATTACTATTTGTCCCAAGTGCCACTCGTGGCTATTTAAGGGTGAGTGGCTCACACCTACAAGTATAAATGATGTTGTGAAAAACGTGAGCTTAAATGAGCTGAGCAAGACTATTCGAAGAGGCCTACAACTAGTTGACTTAGACTTTATTAGTATTGTTCAAGGTATAGGCGAGCTCAGAGCGAGATTAAGACTCCACGTGAAGACTGAGACAGCAACTTTTACCACCGTGGAAGAAGTTCCTGGAAGGATAAGATACAAAGTTTGCCCTCGCTGTATATCTAAAGGCTCTGGCAGGTATACTCATCTAGTTCAAATAAGGTTTACTAGGAGAAATCCCCCACGCACCCTGCTAGAAAATCTAGAGAGACTATTAGAGAAGTTACTTCTTCAAAGTGAAATCGTTAACGTTAGGTATAGTGAAAGCGGAGTTGACCTCGAGCTAGACGACGCGACTCTAGCTAAGAGAATTGTGCAGATGGTAACACGTGAGTACTCCGCGAAGTTTACCACGTCTTTTAAGGCTACTAGATTCGATCACAGGAAGGGATCGTGGAGGGGGATATTAACGTACTCTATTAGAATACCGGTATTCGAGAGGGGAGATGTAGTAATCTACAAGGGAGATCTCTACATAGTAGAGGATTTAAAGAAGAATAGAGTAGTCCTCTTTAATCCTAGTAGTAGAGTCCGCGAGGAGGTCTTACTATCAGTTTACTGGACAGGCGAGTTAAAGTCTCCAAGTAGAGTAGAAGTTGAGCGCTACTTAGTGATAGATGTGAGAGAAGATGAAATTATCGCTGTGAGTGAGAGCACTAAGAGTCAACTAGTTTATAGGAAGAAGCAGAACACTCCACAGATAAAAGTGGGTGACACTGTTCTCTTAATAAAGGCTGACAATATAGAGACTATTGTAGTGGGGGCGGAAACAGGTTTATTGAGGTGATTAATTGAGTAAAAAGGGTAAAGAGCCGAGAGAGGAAACAGAAATCCCTCTTCCAAGCTCAGAGGAGGGAACAACTATCTGTGGTGTTATAAGACATCTAGGAGGAGACTACATGTTAGTTAGGTGTATTGACGGCTACGAGAGAAAAGCGAGAATACCGGGTAAACTCAGGAAAAAAGTGTGGATTGTTGAAGGAGACCTTGTGCTAGTAGGCCTCTGGGGAGCTGGGTCTGACAAGTGTGATGTTATACACAAGTACAGTAGAAGCGAAGTAAGCACCCTTATAGAGAGGGGGATTATACCTAAAGAGTTTGTTGATGCTCTAAGCGGATTAACATGAAGATAGATGAGCTAGACTGGGCGTTAAGAGAAAAGCTGAGAAAGTGGGAAAAGAGAGAAAAGGACGAAGATCAGTTTAAAGTAGTCGAGGAGGTTTTTGATACAGCCACTGTGAAAACTATTCTTGAGCTTATTCGTAGAAGAGTGCTGAGAAGGTTGAACGGCGTAATAAGTGCAGGTAAAGAGTCCAGGGTCTACTTAGCATATAGCCCGTTAAATGAGCCCCTCGCTGTGAAAATATACTTGACATCTACTACGGAGTTTAAGAGAGGCATTTATAAATACATTGTTGGCGATCCACGCTTCGAGAAAATAGCGTTTAAGGATACGAGGTCGCTGATAACCGCGTGGGCTCATAAGGAGTTCAGGAACTTAAAGAGAATGTTTATGGCCAACGTTAAAGTCCCTAAGCCCATAGCGTGTCTTAGCAATGTACTAGTTATGGAGTTTCTCGGAGAAAACACTTACAGATATCCTCTACTAGTAGAGGTATATAGAGACCTCACAGAGGATGAGCTGAGACAAGTGTTTCAACTAGTGAGCAGTGAGCTAGAGAAGATCGTGTGTAACGCTGAGCTAGTACACGGAGACTACTCAGAGTACAATATTATGGTTAAACCAAACCTCGATATAGCAATAATAGATGTGAGCCAAGCAGTTGAGCTCTCACATCCCCGTGCTTTAGAGTTTCTAAATAGAGATGTTGAAAACATATATAGGTTTTTTGTAAAAGAGGCTAAACTAGACGTTCAAAGAGAGGATTTAAAAGGTAGAATTGAGCCGTGTCTGAGAAAGAAGGGCATTTCATTTTAGGAGTAACGAGAATATACGAGAAGGTTCCCTTAGATAGGATCGGTGTTCTCCTCGGCAATAATGGGAAAGTGAAGAGAGAAATAGAGGAGAAAACTAAAACCAAGTTGACAGTAGACTCCGCGAGTGGAAGTGTGATAATTGAGCCCGCTTTTCAGGGTACCACCGCACTGGATTTACTGAAAGCACAGAATATTGTCAGGGCTATCGCCCATGGTTTTAGTCCTGAGAGGGCTTTTAGGCTTCTAGAAGACGACCAGGTTCTCGAGGTTATTGATATTAGGCAGTTCATTGGCGATAAACCCAATCACATTAAGAGAGTACTAGGTAGAATTATCGGGGAGAGTGGTAAGACGAGGAGAATACTAGAGGAGATGACTGGTGCATATATCTCGATATATGAGACATTTGTAGCTATAATAGCAAGCTACGAGGTCAGCAATATAGTTAAAAGAGCTGTAGAAATGCTTATTGAGGGTAGAGCACACTCAACAGTATACAAGTACATTGACAGAGAAATGTTCTCGCTTAAGAGGAGGAGCATAACGGAAATGTGGAGAAGACCTCTCTAGCTCGGGGACGCTAGAATACTAGACTAGAAAATAGCTTATTAAGCCCAAATCTAATCACCGCTTTCTAGCTAGTATTCGGTGGTGTTGTTTTGACTAGTGCTTCAACAAGAGAAGTGGTTAAACTAGAAGAACCGGCCTCTCCACCTCTATGTAGTAGCTGTAAGAGGCCTTTTGCCCCAGGAGAATACGGTGTAGAGTTTCCATGCCCTAATTGCGGCAAAGTAGTGATTCGTAGATGCAAGAAGTGCAGAAAACTAGGAGTTAAATATGAATGTCCCGCCTGCGGATTCGTAGGTCCATAGGTGAGATCATGGGGAGAGTAGCCGTAGTACTCAAGATATACCCTGAAGACGTGTCCACGGATTTAAGTAGGCTTGTAGAAGACATTAAAAAGACTTTGCCATCGGGTTTTAATCTCGAAATGTGGGAGTTAGAGCCTGTGGCTTTTGGTATCAAAATACTCAGAGTACTCGTAACTATGCCTGAAAACACTGAAGGAGGCACTGAGCCCTTAGAGCACCTTTTAAGCAGTGTACAGGGAGTGAGTCAGGTGGAAGTAGAATACGTTACTAGGGCGCCTGACTAGAATAGTCTTGATTTATGGAACCTCTTGATGCGGGCCTTCTCAACACCTACACAATTCTGCGAAAATATAACCCGGGTTCTCTCTTCATCGGCTCCTGTATAGTTATTCGACAAATAGGTATTTTAGTCTACAATAACACCCTCTACACTACGAAGTACCTACTTGGCTTACAAAGTCTACCCGAGTGATGTGCTGTGAAGCAGGTTATTGTCGTAAGAGGAGATCTCGGAATGAGTAAAGGCAAGCTCGCTGTGCAAGTAGCTCACGCCTCTGTTATCGCCGCGTTTGAAGCATACAATAACTACTACGAGTGGTTTAGAGAGTGGTGGAATAGTGGGCAGAAAAAAGTCGTATTAAAAGCCACGTGTGAAAAAGAGCTCTTAGAGCTATATGATAGAGCCAAGGAGCACCACTTACCTGCAAGTCTTGTTAGAGATGCTGGTCTCACAGAGCTACCTCCAGGCACTCTAACAGCCATTGCTATAGGACCAGCCCCTGAGGACGAAGTGAACAAGATCACTGGTCACTTGAAGACTCTATAGAGGTCTAAGTCTTGTTAATTTATCCTCATCCACTAGACTACGTGACTGGTATTAAGTACACCCTTACAGACTACAAGATCAATAAAGTATATACTCTCACACCTGAGACGTTCCACGTTGAGGAAATAGTTGACTTTGAGAAAATGGGTTATAGTGCCGAGAAAGGAGAGTACGCCGTTGTAAAGCTAATAAAGAGGAATTTAGAGACACTTAGAGCAATAGATGTGCTCTCAAAGAACCTAGGTATTCCAGTTGAAAACTTCTACGTATTTGGACTTAAGGATAAAAGTGCACACACAGTGTCCTATGTTTTTGTCCGTAAAACCTTACTCGACTACTCAAAACTCCCCCTAGAAACAGAGAGCTTAAAAGCAGAGTTTAAGGGGTTTGTACGCGTAAAACCCTCTCTTAGTTATCACATTGGAAACAAGTTTACCATTATAATTAGAGACGCTGATGAAAAACACGTAGAGATTCTTAAAGATATAGTAAGAAAAATAGTAGTCTACGGGTTACCATCCTACTATGGCTATCAGAGATTTGGCTTTCATAGGTGTAACTCTCATCTTCTTGGAAAACACACTCTACTCCGAAGAGAAGACCTGTTCGCTAATGAGCTCCTCTCCAAA
>JAJHRJ010000016.1 GCA_020832865.1 Desulfurococcaceae archaeon | reverse complement strand
AGAATTTAGAGCTTATACCCAGGTTATTTGCTTACAGGGATTTCTATATTTTTCTCGAGCTCTTACCTCCAGGTAAATGTACTCCATTACACCGTGTCTTAGAAAACCTCGTTGTAATTGAGGATATCGAGACGATTAGAGGCATACTCACCAACACTCTTAGACAACTATTTAGGCTTGACAATATTAGAGTAGACCACGGTGAGCTTAATAGACCTGGTGGCCACTTGTTTTACTGTGAGAATGGTAGAGTAGTCATCGTTGACTGGGAGAGCGCTAGAGTCGTATCTAAACCAGTTAATCTTACATCTTTTGCTTCATATTTAGTATTTAGATTTAAGTATAGAGGAGTACTGAGCAGAGCTCTTAATTGGAGGGAAGACAAGATCATCTCGGCTTTAAGAGTCTATAAGTCAACTTATAGTAGTAGTGATTTCAGTAGTGTACTTAGTGCTCTTGGATTAGAGCAGTAAAAAGCGCTTAAGCCTTAGCCTCACTTATTTGTGCTCCACGTGTAACTGGAATTAAGAGCTCTGAGTACTTTGTACTTCTCGATACGTGTGGTTTAAGTATAATGTATGACCTATATTCCTCAGGGCTAGGGAGCTCTAGGTGTCTCTTGCAGGCAGGGCATATACCACCAGTTATTCTAATGACTTCTAGTGGAGTTGGAACACCTGTGAAATCTTGACCAACTTTCTTAAACTCGTAAATAACGTGACCACAGCTTCTACATATGTATCTAATAGGCATTTAAATCACACTGACATGTGCCAATATATTGGTATTTCATGGCCTTGATACTAAATATGAGTGCTGGTAATACTTACATTAAATACATTATAACTTAGATAAGGATTCTCTTAATGTATAATTTAGCTATTTACATAGATGCATTAAGAATTATGCTCCAAATACTTTAACTACTTAGAGAGCTCTGCGAAATTTCGGCTTTGAGCGCTGTGGTGCGTTAAAGGATATAAATACAGCTTAATAAAATCTTAATTAATTACTATCTACTGATACTGGTGAAGGGGCCGTCGTCTAGCCTGGCTAGGATGCCGGCCTGGGGGGATAGCCCCCGTAAAGATCATCCCGGAGCGCCGGTGGTCCCGGGTTCAAATCCCGGCGGCCCCATGTTTAAACCTAATAAACCCTCATCGCAGAATGAGTTATAGGTGTTTACTGTATGAGTGAGAGTAAGGAGGATATTGTGTTCGTAATTAGAGTGCGTGATAAGGAGATACCTATTGATGAGAGGGTATTGTCTATTGTTCAGGAGTACTTAAAGACGCCTATGAGCCTTGAGGAGTTAGCTAATAAACTTGGACTAGAGAGCTGGGAAGATGCCTATGAGTTCATTAAGGCTTTGCCAGCATGGGTTATGTGGACTCCTCCAACTCTGTGGAAGTACAGGAAGAGGTGGTTAAGGGAGAAAGCGCAGAGTACTAGTGGCTAGTAGTGAGAGAGTAAATATTACTTAACTCTCGCGATTTTACCTGGTCTTGGCATATAGATTTCACCACTCCTCTTCAGCTCATTTATCTCGTCAAAGACGAATTCTTTTTCAAATCCCTCTTCTTTAGCCTTTGAAACTATACTACTGATCTCTGCTTCACCGCCAACCTCCTCTAGGTAAGTGAATAGGAATTCTCTAAATTTCTTCTTCTTTAATCTCCTAGATGCAGGTATACCTGTCTCAAGTAAATCAATGTCTAGTCTACCACTCTCCACATCTAGACCTACTTTAGAGAGCGTTGACATCACTAGTCTAATAGCCTCCTCTGCATCTTCTACAGTTGCCTTAGTCTTCAGGGCTATTTTTGCGTGAGCTTCAGTTAGCCTAATTAGGGCTTCAAGCTGGCGTGGCGTAATGGCTACTGCTGGGGCACCGCTCTCTGTACTAGTCAATGAGGCTTGACGCAGGCTAATATAGAACTCCTCTATTAGCTTAGCGGCTTCGGGTGTTAACTGCGGCCTAATATACCTCCTAGCGTAGCTAATATATTTCTTTAGGAGATTAATGTCAATGAAGCTTCTCGCCCTCTCAGCCTCAATGTGTACTCCTAGAATATGCCTTGCAAGTCTCCTATCGTGCTCTTGCCTTGGAATATCCTGGACTATGAATATTAAGTCAAATCTTGAGAGAATAGTCGGCGGTAGATCAATGTTCTTGCCAACGGGGAGAGTGCGGTCATATCTCCCGTGCTTTGGGTTACCGGCCGCTAGAACAGCTGTTCTAGCATTTAACCTAGCCACAATTCCAGCTTTAGCTATACTCACAGTTTGCTGTTCAAGGACTTCGTGAATAGCTACTCTATCCTCCTCTCTCATTTTATCAATTTCATCTATACACGCTACACCTCCATCTGCTAGTACCAGTGCTCCCGCTTCTAAGTAGTACTCGCCAGTAGTCTTATCCCTTAGAACAGTGGCTGTTAAGCCAGCAGCCGTTGAGCCCTTACCACTAGTATACAGACCCCTCGGAGCTAACCTAGAGGTAAATTGGAGTAGCTGAGACTTAGCAGTACCTGGGTCACCAACTAAGAGGACGTGGATATCGCCTCTGATTCTCGTTCCATCTGGCAGAATCTGCGGTGTTCCACCGAATAGTAGTAGTACAATCGCCTCCTTGATATCCCAGTACCCGTAGATGCCTGGGGCTATGCTCGCAATGATCTTTTCACGTATCCACGGGTCTCTAGAGAGCTCTCTAATCTTCTCCTCATCTTCTCTCGTGATCACTACCTCCTCGAGAGCCTTCTCTTGCACCTCAACGTGGTTAACATCCACGTAGAAGGCAAATACTGTTTTAGAACCCCTCTTCTCTACGCCAAAAGCTAAGGGTGCGACTTTTAAAACACCACTTAATACTA
This sequence comes from Desulfurococcaceae archaeon, assembly GCA_020832865.1. The sequence continues at coordinate 5,058 of JAJHRJ010000016.1, read as the reverse complement.
CGCGGTCTCCGGGCCTAGCGCTGTCAACAATATCCCCTGTTAAAATAGCCTCGATAGATCTTGGTATTTGACCCCCTGGAACCTCCTCGGGCTTCTCCTGAATAACTATTTTCTGCCAGTCTATGAAACTGCTCCTCTCGGGTACGAGTTCAAGTCTAGCTGCCCTGTGACAGAGTAGGCAGTATGGTGGTTTCTCTAATCTCTCTCCTATTTCACCCTCGGGTGGGTAGTCGAAATCGTGTATTTCTCCTGTCTCAGTTATGTGCCTATAGCGGGCCTTAACTATTTTCGCGTCAATCCGGGTAACGCGAGTTACTATCCCCTCGACTGCAACTAGTTTACCAATATACTCGCTGTTTAACTCCCTGATCTTCATTATGCGTGGTGGATTACGCACTCTCACGTAGAACCTAGGCACACTCTTCGCGAACTCGGGGTTTAAGCGCTCTACAAAGGCTCTAAGTGCTTGACTAAAGGTTTCTAAGGCCTCAATGGGGTGATCCATTAAGTACTCGGCGAGTGCTGGGTTAAATAGTATGAGGTCGTCAAAGTCTACTATGAGGCTTCGCTGATTCATATTTATCATGTGCCATACTCTGTCATGGTACTTAATTACACCCTCACGTGACTTGAAGTTATCTAGGAACTTGATGAACTCTAGAGCGTAATCCCTGATCTCCTCCAGCGTAGCTGAGTCACTCATACAGCTACACCTCAAATACTCTCTTATCGAAGATCTCGAGGACAGTGCGTAGAGTAGTATAGAGGAGTTTTTCTTCTTCACTTAGATTGCCGAGTAATTCCGGGGATAGCTCTTGAACTGAGAGCAGGCTGAGTATTTTACTTAACCTGATCTTGTACAGGTTTTTAGTGTTAGACGAGAGTGTAGATAATGTGTCAGAGATTCTCTTAATCTCCTCTATATTACTCGCAGATTTGTACTGTTTTAGTAGGTGTTGAATAGTACTCTTAACTTTATAGTAAAAATACCCCTTTAACTTCTCGAATTTTATTTGACCTCTACTTCTACTCTCGTTAAACATTAATCGGCCTAGCGCAACAGCGTCAACTCCTTCTTCCAGTATTTTTACATAGCCTTTCTCAGCGAGTAGTTCAGCTACCCAGCGCGGCAAGTTGTACTCAGCGCCCTTTACTAGCTCAACGTAGTCGTCTTCGAGGAAAACCAGCGTGGCTGGGGCAGTGTAGGCTACTCTTACATACTCCTCTTCGGCATCTCTAGATACGAAGCCCGATATTAGCTCGCTGAGAAGCTCAATTATGCCGCTCACTGTTAAGCCCTCATAATCATACTCTAATTTCCCCCTTTATTACCCTACAATGAAGATTAGTTTAAAGGAGATGGTGTTTCGAGGTAGTAGCCTTGAGTGAGCTTCTCTGGGCTGAGAAGTATAGGCCTAGAACACTGGATGAGGTCGTAAACCAGAAGGAGATTGTTGAGAGACTCAAGAGGTTTGTAGCTGAGAAGAATGTGCCTCATATGCTCTTCGCAGGTCCACCTGGAACAGGTAAAACAACAATAGCTCATGCACTAGCACACGACCTCTACGGGGAGAACTATAGGCAGTATATGCTAGAGCTTAATGCGTCAGATGAGAGGAAAATAGAAGTTATAAGAACTAAGGTTAAAGAGTTTGCTAGGTCAAGAGTTGTTGGAGAAGTTCCATTCAAGATCGTCTTATTAGATGAAGCAGATAATATGACTAGTGATGCTCAGCAGGCTCTTAGAAGGCTAATGGAGCTCTACTCGGCTAGCACGAGGTTTATTTTAACAGCTAATTACCCAAGTAAGATCATTGAGCCTATTCAGAGTAGATGTGCTGTATTTAGGTTTACTTCTCTAAAACGTGAAGATGTAGTTAGTAGGCTCATGTATATATGTAATCAGGAGAAAGTTGTCTGCGGTGAGAGGGCTCTTGAAGTTATATATGAGATCTCTGAGGGGGATATGAGGAGGGCAATAAATATACTTCAGTCAGCTGCTGCACTAGGTGAAATTAATGAAGACGCTGTTTATAAGGTTGTGGGGTTAGCACATCCGAGAGAGGTGAGAGAAATGATTCAATTAGCTCTATCAGGGAATTTTATTGAGGCTAGAAAGAAGCTTAGAGATCTCATAATTAACTACGGGCTTAGCGGCGTAGACATCATTAAGCAAGTGCATAGAGAGATTTTTAGCCCAGAGGTGAAGCTACCAGATGAGGTTAAAATAATGATAGCTGACTACGCTGGTGAAATACAGTTCAGGCTCGTTGAGGGTGCTGATGACGAGATACAGTTGAATGCCTTTCTCGCAAGGCTCTCACTACTCGGGAGGAAAGTTAAGGTGTAGTTATTATTGAGCTCTGAGAGGTACTTGCCTTGGGTCATAAAGTACAGGCCTAAACACTTAAATGAAGTAGTAAATCAAGAGGAGGTTAAGCAAAAACTCACAGCTTGGCTTAAAGCGTGGGAAGAGGGAAAAGTCGAGAAGAAAGCTATTCTATTACACGGCCCTGCAGGCTGTGGTAAAACAAGCCTCGTAGAGGCCTTAGCTAAGACCTATAAGTACCAGCTATTCGAGATGAATGCTAGTGATAGTAGGAGAAAAGCCGATATTGAGAGAATTGCAAAATTAGCCTCTCAGACATCTGGTCTCATGGGTAGGAAAATAATACTTCTAGATGAAGTTGACGGCTTAGATCCCCGTGCAGACGAGGGCGGAGTAGAGGCGCTATTAGAAGTTATTAAAAATACGAGAAACCCCATAATTATGACTGCGAATAATCCATACCGCGAGCACTTGAGGCCGCTTAGAGAAATAGCCGAAGTTATTCAAATGAAAAAGCTCAGTGAGAGGGACATAATTACAGTCTTAGATAAGATCTGTAGAGCTGAGAACTTAACATGTGATCCAGTCGCGCTTAGAGAGATAGCTAAGAGATCAGAGGGCGATATGCGCAGCGCTATCAATGACCTCGAGGCTGCTGCAGCCTTAAACAAGAAAGTGACAATTGACACTGTGAAAGCTGTTGCCACTTACAGGAATAGAGTGTATGCACCATGGGAGGCTCTACAGAAACTATTTAATGCAACCTACATTTTCCAGGCTAGAGAAGCAACTACGTCAACTGATCTCTCACACGACGAGTTCATAACGTGGATAAATGAGCACATACCAACATACTATGAGACGCCGGAGGAGGTGTGGAGAGCCTACGAGGCGTTGAGCAGAGCTGACGTGTACTTAGGGAGAATTGTTAAATCACAAAACTGGGATTTACTCTCCTATGCTCTAGAAATGATGGGGCCTGGAGTAGCCTTTGCCCGCACAGCATATAAGTACAAGTGGAAGCCTTTCAAGATGCCTGAGAGAATAAAGCTCCTCGCTGAGACGAGGAAGTCTAGAGAGTACCGAGAAGCACTAGCTGAGATACTAGCTGCGAGGTTACTCACTAGTAAAGCCATAGTCAAGAACGACGTCATACCTTACCTAAGAGTGATTTTCACACAAAACCCAGCCTATGCGGCTAAAATAGCAATTGGGTATAAAATACCAGAGGAGCTGGTTAAATGGCTTGCTGGTCAAAAAGCGAGAGAAGTACTAGGGTACATGAAGAAGCCAAAGAAATGACGTGGAATAGGCAAATTTCAGATCGTAACAGGTGTTTTGCCAAGAAGAGTACTCTAATCTAATATACTAGTAATTTACTGCAAAATATCCCTCACACAGTTAAGAGTGAAGGTGAGAATACACAAGATGTAAAGGAAAAACTAGCAGTAGAGCTCTAGAGTTTTAGTCTACACTTGTGCTGTTAATTGTCTAGGTTGCTGTATATATCTCAGTAGCTCGTCGTACTTTAAGTACGCTACTAATAGTAGAATACCAATAATTATGCCTCCAAGAATGAAGCCTATTATCATCCATATGAGTGTTTTCTCCCTTGCTCTCCTATAATCACCCATCTCTATTAAACGAATAATCTCACTACAGTTGCTGTATATTATTATATCTATTATTCCAAAAATTAGAGGGATTACTCCAACTATGTGTAAGAGCATAGCTGCGCCAATTATCATCAGTATAACTCCGAAGATTAGTGCGAGAATCCCGGCAACCTTAGTTATACTTCTAATACTCTCAGCTTCTGGTGGTATTGGTGTCTGTATTGGTGGTGTAGTTGAGCTCATGATTCTCACAAGTTATTATTTGCTAGGATAGTATTTAAATGTAGTACCCACGCTAGATCACTGATTTTAAAGCACCATTATGTAGTTGCAGTGAAAAGTTAAGTGACTTGTTAGAGAGCGGTAATATCAATGTAAATATCGCCATGTATTTCTTTGTAGTTAGGACTGTAGTTGTCTTAGTTGAGGACACCCTCTTATACCCCCTTTTAGGCTAAATGCTCTATAGCCTTGTTCTCTTAGCTCCTTGGCCATTAAGAGGCTTAAACTCCCAGTTTCACACACTAAGATTATGGTCTTGTCTCTTAGTTTTTCAAAGTTAACCTCGCTGAGTGGGAGGCTATTGGGAATTACATGTTTACGGTCTTTTCTAATATCAACTACTACGGCGTTTTCAGGTATGAAGTCTATTTCTAAACTACTTGAAAGTATGACGTCTTCGGGGTTTGTAGTGAGCACATTGTATACTCTCATAGATTTAATAGACTTCTCCACGGTGTCTATACTTATAGTATTGAGGTATTTAGTGATCTCCTCAGAGCTCGCCGCTGTGACTACATGTACTGGTGCTATAGCACACGCCTCAAAAACCCTTGAGGAGAGCTCGTATAGCCCTATACGCTTAGAGTACTCAATGATCTCTTCTTTATCTAGCCCTAGTAGTGGCCTCAGTACTGGGGTTTTAGGGCTTATAGCCTTCTCAATAGCGCTTAGATTTTTAAGTGTTTGACTTGAGGCCTGTCCTATAGATTCTCCTGTAACTATTGCACTATAATTTGACTTTTCAGCTATTTTCTCAGCTACACTGTACATTACTGCTCTTAGAACTACTTGCCTATAACTCCACTCTACTTTCCTCGAGATCTCGGAGAT
>JAJHRJ010000015.1 GCA_020832865.1 Desulfurococcaceae archaeon | reverse complement strand
GCCTCGAGAAGCTCTAGTAAGTATCTTAAACCCCACGTTACGTGGTACTCTGTAAACTGGAAGTCACCAACTTCACGTGCAGTAGTAGATATGAGTATAACGTTGCACGGAGGACTAGTCTTATTGAGTGAGCTTGCTAATCTGAGTAATAGGCTTGTAGTAGTCTTCATGTGATCTCCTATTATTGTATCACGGTAACTGGTAATGTGTACTTCTCTCTCACTAGGCCCGTTTATTCCCGCTAGCACTACTACTGTTTCTCCTACACCTAGATCAGATTTAACTCTGAGAGTCGCTGGCTGCTCTCTAACTAATTTAGCTAATCTACTACTCACACATATCGCTGGGACTCTAGGTGGCGTAGATGGATTAAAGGAGAAGCCGGGAGTGCCTAGTACTGTGTCTGCTTTAACGAAGTCTCCGTCGGTGAAGAAGACTACTAGTTTAGCACCTCTAGAACTAATAGTGTAGTATAGCCACTTGAGCTCAGGAGCGCTTTCAGGGTATTTCACGAGGACTACTTCGTCTCCAGCTAGTTCTCGAGCTTTTGTCGGGCTCTCTAGGATCTTGATACTTGCTGGCTTTAAATCCACTTCTACTGAGGGGCTATATGGTAAAGCTACGCAATCGTAGCTCGCTTCTCTAGTTTCAACTAGGCATTTGCTACTCCAAGTGTACACTGGGAGTGATGTGAATTTAACCCAGTCTGTATAATCTCTCAGCTCCCTGATTACTCGCTTTGAGTATTCTCGCTCCTCTAAGCTACCCGGTAGTATACCCTTCACGATGCCCCCTATTGGTTACTGGGCAATAGTGTGTTTTATTGACTCAGAAGAGTATTTAACCGCCTTAGTTGATGCGTGAGTGCTTGGTGCGGGTTTTTGAGAGTAATTGAGGTTTCAGACGTTAAGAACTTAGACCTATTTATTAAAAAGCTCAGTGAATTGGGGTTAACAGTTGAGCCTGGACCTCACATTGTACTCGAAGACCATAGTGAGTTAGCTGTTTTCAGGGTGTTACGGGATAGTAAGCTAGAGGCCTATATAGTAGCACACTACATAACTCAGTATTACAGGGCTGTCCTCGGCAGCTCCTATAGTAATGACACCTCATTTGTTAGGGAGCTATTAGCTATTAAGTACTCGGGTGAGAAGTGGAGTATTCCAGTAAACCCTATTTACGTGATTACTCAGAGTAGTACTCTAATAGAGTACGTGAGGGGGTACAGGGATAACTACCCTGTATTAGACGGGGAGAGTCTTGTCAACGCGTATAGGTCTAGGAACCCGAATTACGGGGTTATTCCGAGAATAGTTGTGGGGAGACTCATTGACACAGAGATCTAAACGCTAGCTTTAAACTACACGGAGATATCCTCCTTCACTGGGCTACTTGCCTCTACACTCGCACCACAGTATGGGCAGTATATCGCGTCTACTGGTATTCGCTTGTTGCACTTGCTGCAAGTCTTAGTCGTTTCCTCGAGGGCTCCTCTTAATTTCTCATCATACTCTCTCTTAATATCGTCGATAGTTAAGTGAAGGTAGACTTGGGTTGTCCTTATATCGCTATGTCCTAGTAGTCTCTGTAAGCTTGGTAAACTAAGGCCTTTCCTAATAGCGAGGGTTGCGAATGTGTGGCGAAGAATATGCGGCCTCACTTTAGCTGGATTTATGCCTGCTCTCTCGGCTAGCCTCTTGATCTTCTTGTAGAGACCCGTGTATGAGAGCTTAAAGACCTTGTCGCCTGGTTTAAGCTGATTTAGCTTAATCCACGCTGCTAACTCTTCGAAGACATCCTGTGGAGCTGTGACTAGTCTCTCTTTACCATACTTAGCCGACTTTACTCTTATTACTCTGTTATTAAAGTCTATATCTTCTACTTTTAGCTCGAGTAATTCTCTACTTCTGAGCCCTGTTGAGGCTAGTAGAAGTAGTATTAGTCTATCTTGGGGCTTCTTCGCGGCACTTACTAGTCTCTTTAAATCCTCCTCGTTGAGAGCCTCTATTCTCGGAGTGATCCTCTTGCCTCCTGGGACTTTTACTCTTAATCCAAGCCACTGTAGGAATCTCCTTAGTAAGATACTATAATAGTGTAGTGTTACTTGCCACTTAGAGCTACTATTCGTCTTGGCACCTGGAAAACCTACTCTCAACCTAGTGTTTCTCCAGTTAATGATGTCTTTCAGTGTTACTTCTCGCAGGGGCTTATTATTCGTGTAAGAGAGGAAGTCTCTAATTGCCGCCATGTATGCTTTAATAGTCTCTTTTGAAGCACCAGATGCCTCAAGTGCTACTTCAAACTCTTTTATTATTTCCTCATTGCTGAGCTCTAGTATTCCTTCTGGCGCCTCACCAATATCGAGCCGCGGCAAGTTGACCCTAAAATAACATCTCTTTAAGGAAGGGTTTTAGGGTACAGGGAATTACAAGGGTAAAAAGCCTGTATACTACGCTGAGTTTGGTGTTCTTTTTTAAAATATGTTTTCAGTGCGTTAAACTAGGCTCTTCATTTTCTCCTCTATGAGTTTCTGTGCTTCTTCGGCACTAATCTCGGTGGGGGTTACTCTGGAGATCTCGTCTAGTACTTGCTTGGGCTCCTCGTATAGAAGGCTTATTGACTTCTTTGTTCTAGTTAAGTACCTGTATGCTCTCTGCATGTGGACGAGTATAGCGTCGATTACTACGTCGCCTTCACTTGTTGGCTGCAGAGAGGCTACTCCTAGAGTTGAACCATCACTCCTGCTGAGCTTAGCTATAAAACCCCTCTCTACTGTTTCTCCTATGATGTCTACTGAAGAGATCTCGCCTAGTAGGTGCTCTGGTCTCAGAGGGGTTGGTGTAACCTGTGGAGCTACTTTAACTTCTCTTTCTACCTCTTCCTCGGCTATCTCGAACTCCTTAACCGCTTTCTCGGCTTCTCTAGGTGCTACTCTCAGCTTCTCTAGGATCTGATTGAGCCTCGTTGAGATAATGGTACTCACTACTTTCTCAACACTCTCGTCTGGTACTCTCTTAAAGGCTTCTACTCTTAGTGTGTCATATAGCCACGTGATCTTCCTCCCGGGTTCAACTCTGTAGTTTATTCTCACTCGGACTACATCGCCTTTACTAATCTTAAGCTCCTCGACTAGAATATTGTAGAGGACAACGTTGAGCTCAGCTGTTGCTCTCGCAACTTCTCTCGCGAACTCCTTGTCCTGTTTAACAGCGTCTCTGAGTTGAGCAAAGAGCGTTCTTCTCACTTTATCAGCGTAAGCTCCAGCAATAATGAGGCCTGTGCTGAGCTCTCTAGACTCCACGGAGCTGCCTGTTGCACTCAAGTAAGCCACCCTAATCCCACATAGCGTGTTCTCTAGTTAAAAATTTAACTTATTCAAAGCTGTGTTCAGTGTGCTGAGTAAGAGTGTTCTCGTGGTATTGTAGAGTGTAAGACATATTAGTATCCACGGAGAACTAGTTTACGTGGTGGTGTTTTTGGCTAAGAGTGTTTCATATTCCGGTGTTGTTGTCGGCGTTGAGAGTGTTAGTGGCTATGGTGACCTCTTACTTATACAAGGAGAGATCAATGGTGTTAGCTTAGAGTTTTACCTTAAACCAGGCGATGTTACTCTTAAGAGAGTTCAACAGCTAGGTGTTGGAGTTAGAGTTGAGGGTGTAGGAGTTATTGTATCTGAGGATCCACTTATCGTAGTTTCTCAGGAGTAGTGGTGAGGGGTGTTGAGGCCTCTAACTAAGCCTCCGAGAATTAAAGTACTAGAGGCTATTGGGGCTATAGGTGATAATAGAATTAGGGTTCTCTCAGAGACAGAGGCTACTGTGAAGTCTAGTACTGGTGAGAGAGAGTATAGAGTTGTACTTGTTAAGAGTGGAGAGGGCATGTATAGGGCTTATAGTAATGACAACGGGACTCTCTATAGGGGTTATATTGGGTATCCTATAATCTCCTTTATGATAGTTAAAGGGATTCTCCCAGTTGACAATGAGATTGTGAGGGCTTTTACAGGTATACCGTGGAAGGAGCTAAATGAGAAGTACCAGAAGTACGCTGTAGTTGAGAGTATTGTGCTATCGCGTGCTGAGCGCATGGGTGTGCCACGTAATGTCGTAGACGACTACGTCACACTGGTATTAAAGAAGCTGAGTGTTATTAGAGTTTACTTTGACGAGGAGCTCTCTAAGCGCTAAACTGAGCTCATAGTAATTCTCCCCTTAATCACCCGGATATACCTGCGGCTAGCTAGCCACTCAATAATTCTCCTTGCGTACGCCTTCTCCACTCTCAGCTCGTGGACTAGTACTCTCACAGAGTCTTTAATAGTTAGCTCCCCGTATGTTGCCATAGCACTTCTCAGTGCTTCTAGTGCTTTCCCGTATATTCCAGCCGGGTGCTCAGTGAAGATGAGGTCATTGCCTCTAATAGTAAACCTTGCGTATACTCCAGTATTTGGAGCTATAAGCAAGTACTCACCCATAGTAATGCTCTTTACGTATATTTTTGTAAATCCGCGCGGAGTAAACTTTGCTCCTCTCTGTGTGAATACATATATGTATTCAGAGCTGCAATTAGCCAGCGACTTGTAGTAGCCTAGTTCGAGTACTATTGTATAAGTGCATGATCTACACGCAGACTCCAGGTTTACTACTTCTACTCTCTCAATTACCTCGCTGGCTAAGTATCTCGCTAGCTCAGGTCTCCCTAGTACTAGGCACACTCTTTTATTGCTAGTTGAGAGCTTTGAGATCACTATGTTTACTAGCTTTACAAGAGTGTTCACGCTTCTAGATGTAATAATAGCCTTTTTCCCAATGGTCTCCCAGAGTACAGTGTTACTCATTTTTAGGTTACCTAGCCCTCTCTAAGTTATTATCCTCACATAAGTAATTTTACACACACGGCTCACTGGGTGTGATTGTGCTCAGAGACATCTACTTGTCGTGGCCTGAGATGATTAAGAGCGTAGTGGAGAAGTGGAGTGTGTATAGTGTTGACGGGGTCTTTGACGAGATTATAGTGCTGGGTATGGGTGGAAGTGGTATTGTAGGAGATTACTTACAGGTTTTAGCGGCTGAGCGGGGGCCTATACCAGTTTATGTCGCTAAGTCTCATGTGCTTCCCCGTTTTGCTGATCTCAATAGCCTCGTGCTGGCTATAAGCTACAGTGGTAATACCCTTGAGACACTAATTGCTTTTAGGAGAGCTGTTGAGTCTAATCTTAGAGTAGTTGCTGTTTCTAGTGGGGGGGTTCTAGAGGAGGAGGCTAAGAAGCGTGGGGTTTTACACGTGAAGATGCCTGGAGGGCTTATACCTAGAGCATCGCTGCCAATTATGCTGTATAGTGTTCTCGGATTACTAGACTCAAGCGGCTACACTATTGTGTCACGTGAGGAGGCGGCGAGTAGTGCTACCTTTCTCACTAATAGTAGAGAGAATGCTCTTACTACATCAGAGAGAATTGCTAATTGGCTGTACTCGGAGTGTACTCAGCGTGGTAGGTTTATTATCATATCTACTCACAGCCCCCTAGACCCCTTAGCACTGAGATTTAAGAATGAGCTAAACGAGAATAGTAAGTTGTATGTGAAGGTGGATGTAGCTCCTGAGTGGATGCACAATGATGTAGTTGGATTAGAGGCTCCTGTATTAAGAGATGTATGCGTCTTAGAGCTAGTAGATCCTAGTAATGCCCCGGGAGTGAGGCTATTAGAGTTTATGAGAGGAGTCTATATTAGTTTAGGAGCCTCAGTGCGCAGGTTTGATCTCCACGGGGGAAACACGCTTGAGAAGCTAATGTACGGTAGCTTATTAGCGGGGTTAACTAGTACGCGTCTAGGTGAGCTGAGAGGCCTAGATCCAGTGGCTACTAAGAGTATTCAGCTATATAAGTCAAGGGTATCTGGGATTTTTGAGGAGCCTAATTAAGCGTTTTAAAGGCTCCTCTACCTCATAGGTATTTTGGGAGGGGCCGTCGTCTAGCCTGGCTAGGATGCGGGGCTTGGGCCCCCGTGACCCGGGGTTCAAATCCCCGCGGCCCCACTTGCTTCAATTATCCCCCAGTAATTCTCGCCTGACGTGATTACTACGTATTCCTCTCTCGCTTTTTCAGGAGTTCTCTTGAGCCTCTCCGTATAAGGTCTACTATTTCTCTAGCTGTTTGATCGCCAGCTATCCGCGGCTTGCCCAGTAGCCCTATTCTACCTATACTCGCCTTTGCTATTAGCCATGCTCTAACTACAAGTGGAGACGTCGTGGAGTACAGTGTTTCTTCGTCTATGAGACCGCCATTAGCTTAGAATAAGTCTCTCATAAAAACATAGTGTGAGGGACCTAGTGATTAGCCCTGAGAGTTATCTGTGTGGCTCTTCACTTCGCGCTAATATAGCGCTTAGTGCTTCATCTACATTGACTCCTGTCAAAAGGGGATCTTGTTGCTACGGAGATAACGTCTCTCGTTAAAACGGGCTTTAGAGAAACTAAGAGTGCAGCGACGCTTGATAAGTAGCCACTGTGAAGAGTAGTGTTTTTCAACGCTGTGTAGGGGTCTATGGGCTCTATTTTCTTCTCTTCTAGTATTGCCTCCACATCGCTAATTGATACGGGGTCTGCCATTACAGAAGTGTTTTCAGCTATGACCCATGGTACACTAAATGCTCTGTATTTAGGAGTGTAAATGGGCTCTTCAGCTGCGCGGAGAACTAGCTTACTCAATAGTCCTCGTTCACTTAGCTCTTTGACTAAGTTATAGCTTGATGTGCAAGTCGGGTGTATTAACACCTCGACTCTACGCACATTGAACACCACTGGTGAACTATAAACGTGATCACGTGTATGGAGGGGTAAGAGATGATACTGTGATGTTTTACCGGGTGTAATAGCGTGTTCTACGCGGCGGTTTAGTTGCTTATTCAGTTAGGGGAATCGCTCTTCACCGCTCTGGGTACCGTCGTGTCATCACTACTTGAATATTTATTTTAAGCACCCTATTTATTCCTGGTGACTTATATGAGGCTATTACTGGTACTCGCTATACTGGTCTTTGTGCTTCTCTTAGCTAGTGTTCTCGTTAATAGTGTGGAGTTGTGGCGTTTGTGGAGTTTTATTGGTGATGAGGAGTTTTACATGGCTTTCTCCCTGTTGTTATTTTACCTTTATCCTTCTCCTAGTACTGCTCTAATTGTTCTCTTATCTGTTGTGTTATCTGGGTCTATTAATGTGTCATTAAAGTACTGGCTTAATACGCCTAGGCCTCCTAGTCCACTAGTACCAGTTGAGGGGCCGGGTTTTCCCAGTGGACACGCGCAGGTTTCTACTAGTTTCTGGTTTACTATTAGTTGGATTAGGCGTGACTACGCATTGTTCTTCTTGTCTGTGGTTACTGTTGCTGGTGTCTCACTTAGTAGGGTGTACTTGAATGCTCACTACCCTGTGGATGTTCTAGGTGGAGTTTTAATTGGCTTATTTATCTCACTTATTGTCTCCTTGTCTGAGAGGATTGCTGGGTACTTGGGTTGTAGAGTGCTTGCTACCTTGTCTCTCGTGTTCTCTTTCACGGCTTTTCTAATTCTAAGTGCACCTAGTGATTCGTGTAGTGTTCTCGCTGCTGCTAGTTTAGTGCTCTTATTGATCTTCTGGGTGTATGAGAAGAGGGGGTTTAAGAGCTGGGCTGCGAGTTTACGGTTGAGGCTTATCTCCCTGTTTTTCTCGTTGTTTGTGGTGTTTGCTTTGCACACTGTGACTATGGGTGCTCTGTTTACTGTTAGGTTTTCTGCTGTTTTTGCAGGGGTTTTACTTGCTCTGAGTTTTCCTCTACTGTGTAGTTCTACTAGTATGGTAAAGTGCTGAGCCAGAATGCTAGTAGACCAGTGCTCATTGCTATTAGTGTTCTTCTACGGGCTTTTTCTAGTTCCTGTGGTGTTGGGTCTCTGTATGCTCTTAGTAGGCTGTGTGTGTAGACTATTACTGTTACTAGTATTAGTGCTTTATACGCTGTGCTTGTTCTTAGTAGTATTGTTGATGTGAGTGCGAGGAGTGAGGCGAGTAGTCCAACGGTGATCATCGCTTTTAATGCCCTATTTACTCCGAACTTTGTGGCTATTGTCGCGTAGCCTCTCATAGTGTCTCCCCTGTAGTCTTGTATTGACTTGAGTATTTCTCTCCCCATTGTCGCGGCGTATACTACTGTGCTGAAGAGTACTGCTAGTTCTAGTTTACTCGGTGGGTGATTAGCTGCTATGTACCCGTATACTATTGGCCCTGTTGTTGAGGCTGCTACTAGTGTGTGACTCCACCAGTGTTTTCTCATGTAGCTGTATAGTACTCCAATAGTGCAGTATGCTAGGGCTGTTGCTACTAGTA
>JAJHRJ010000014.1 GCA_020832865.1 Desulfurococcaceae archaeon | reverse complement strand
TAAACCTCGCTTGCATCTCCACTTATAACGTGTGAAATCACGTTGAGAATTTTAATCACCGCCATCTCTTCAAGGGTATTTAGATTTTCCTGGTCTATTTTAAGAGGAGGAATATACACGAGTGCTACAGCTGTGTCTCGGCTAATAATAGCCTTGTATAGAGTAAGCCTCCTACTCGGAGATAAGAGCTTACTGTCACGAACACCGAGAAGTGCTAAGTCCTCAAAGACACTCGGAGTTGACGCGACACCAGCGACTATCATGTCTCCTATTACAGGGCCCCTACCAGCCTCATCAATACCTACATAATAGACTCTCACACTAGTCAACCGCGAAAGCCTAAGTACTCATACACTAAGCGAGGACTATAAGCTATGAGGTCTATGGGAGAAGTATTACTTTAACTATTTCGGTCATCAAGGGGATGACTTCTAGTTGTGGTGATCACTATGCTCTTATTACACCACAAGGAGGGGTTTAGGTTATTAGGGGGTTTACTGTTACTAGCTGTGAAAGGGAGACGAGTATGAGTAGCTTTTACGAGAACCTTGAGCTCTGGGTTAAAAAGCAGGAGGAGGTAAAGGGGTTATTTGGAAAAGCGGAAGAAGAGTACGATAAAGCTGACAGGTTAACGCTAGTAACACTCACTAGGCTAGCATTTCACCAAATGGAGAGAACTATTGAGGCCTTTGACAACTGGCTTAAAGACCCAATGATAACTGTGCACATGCCACGTGAAATGCTAGTAGACCTCTGGAGTAGAGTGAGAAGAATACTCTATGAGCTAATAGACATAGATATAGAGCACACTAAGAAGTTCGCAGAGCACTTAAAAGAGCTAGAGGCCAGGGGCTTAATCAACCCGCTATTCACATCGAGACTAGTAAGTGATGAGGAAAAGAGGCAGAGAAGACCAACAGTGACTATTTAACGCCGAGTTCTACTCTTCAAGTCTATTTCCACATCAACAGGGGCTACCTTAGGGTATAGCGCCTCGTAGAGCTTTTTAACAGCATCCTCCTGGCTACCAATTATAGATGTGACTTTACTTAGTAGCTCTCTACCCATACTAGTAACAACAAGCTTCTTATTACTAGAGACCTCAACTAGCCCAGTGTACTTTAGTAGCGTTAAGTCTCCTAGTAGGTCCTTGCTAGTGGGAGTGTTTCCCACAACTACAAAGTTATATCCTAGGTTAAACCCGTTTTCTCTCATTAAGTACACTAGGTTTAGGAGGGCCTTTTCACTTATACCGTTCTTAGCGAGAGACACTATGTAGAGTAGAGTTACTAGTCTCGGGTTTTTCTCTACTTCGCTGAGTGTTACTACGTGCCTCGTGATTATTTTTACATCTTTACTCTTCTCTGCACCACTCACAGGTGTAGCTACTTTCTGCTTTTTAAGCCCACCCATGTACATCACTCCTGTTTCTCACTAGTAGTTGAGTCACTAATAAGCTCTGTTGAAGTAGTGCATACTACTTGTCCGTGAATTAGTACTACTGAAGCCTTGTATTTCAGTAGTTCTTCATAGTCAACGTACCTAAGGAAGCCACTAGTATCAACACCGTAGTTTTTCACTAAGCACATAATATTCTCAGTCTTTAATCGGGGCTCTTGTTTAAACTCTAGTTCAACGCTTAGTGATATGTTCTTAATGAGCTCTTCGACTCTCGAAGAGAACTTGCGGGATCCCGTGAAGACCACTATAACTACGTATGCGAGTGAGATAGTGGAGAGAAACAGTCCAAGAAACACGTCACTAATATTATTACTTTTAACCGCTATTAGAAATCCGCTAGTACCATTCATGATTAACCCTATTTGAGGCGAGTAAAATAGTAGTAGGAGAGCTGTAACTGAGAACAAGAAGCTTACTAGTGTGAAATCTGAGAATACCTCGATTAATCTTAGAATAGTAACTGCGAGGCACATTATAATTGGGAGACCTAGTTGAATTCTCTCTAATAAATACGCCTTTTTAAGTGATTCTGTGAAGTCTAAGAGGTCTTCTCTAACACCCGGGAGTACGCGGTATAAGTGTATTTTCTCCCTGTGGGTCTTAGTAGTATTTATGAGCTCCTCTACAGTGCTGTATATTCTAATGTACTTGTTCCACAGAGATCTGCTTGGTATGAGAGGTTTTTTTGCCTCTTCTAGCTTCTTCTTTAACTCTAAGAGCTCACTTCTGTACCAGGAAGAGTCATCACTAGTCTCTACTAGGCTTATGAGGGCATCTAGTTGTCTTAAGAGAGCATTTACAAGTGGCCTCACAGCTTAAAGCCCCGGGCTCATTTGCCGCGTTAACGTCTGTGTTTTTATTACCTATTGCTCTTTAAATACATTATAGATAGATCCACTATTATTAAGTTTTTAAGGATAATATTACTGCTCAAAAATAACTGGAGTTAGTACTCCTATGTTGGGGTGAACTCTGTGAGTAGTGCTCCCGGTATTCGCGTAGAGCCGGTTGTTAGGAGGAGAATTAGTGCTCATAGCCACATAAGAGGTCTAGGCTTAGATGAGAAAGGCAGGGCTATTTTTAAGGCAGACGGCTTAGTGGGTCAAGTTGAAGCACGTGAAGCAGCTGGCATAATTGTTAAAATGATTAGGGAGGGGAAATTCGCCGGTAGGGGTATACTGCTTGTAGGGCCACCTGGTACTGGTAAAACAGCTTTAGCGGTGGCTATTGCCCGAGAACTAGGTGAAGACACACCCTTCGTTACTATGAGTGGCAGTGAGATCTATAGTTTAGAGAGGAAGAAAACAGAGGTCTTAATGGAGGCTGTGAGAAGCTCTCTCGGAGTAAGAGTTAGAGAGGTGAGGAAAGTCTATGAGGGGGTAGTTAAGGAGGTTAAAATTAGGAGAGCTAGACACCCCTTAATGCCATACTACGCTGTACCAGTAGAGGCCAAAATAACGCTTGCCACAAAAGACGAGGAGGTTACTCTCACAGTGCCAGAAGAGGTTACTCAACAAGTTGTTGAAATGGGTATTAGGAAGGGTGATGTTATATGGATTGACGCTGAGACGGGGAGAGTTCACAGAGTTGGAAGGACAAAGGAGCTTGAGAGCGCTAAGTCATATGACATTGAGGTTAAAAAAGTAGTTGAAATGCCTCGAGGCCCTGTTAAAAAGGAGAAGGAGATAGTGAGTGTTGTTACACTACATGACCTCGACTTGTACTATGCAGCACAGAGGAGCTTTATTAGTATATTTGGGTTTAGCTTTGAGCGAGAGATATCATCAGAGACTAGAAGAGAAGTCGACCAGCTAGTTAAGAAGTGGCTAGATCAGAGGAAAGCAGAGCTAGTTCCAGGTGTTCTCTTTATAGACGACGCTCACATGCTTGATATTGAGTCCTATAGTTTCCTGAGTAGAGCAATGGAGAGCGACTTTGCACCAATACTAATACTAGCGACTAATAGGGGGTTCGCGAGAATAAGGGGTACAGATATTGAGTCTCCTCACGGCATACCACTAGACCTCCTAGATAGGCTCTTAATTATTCCAACAAGGCCATATACGGCGGAAGAGATCAGGGAGATTATTAAAATTAGAGCTGAGGAGGCGGAAATAGAGATCTCTCCCGAAGCCCTCGAGAAACTCGTAGAAATAGGCACAAAGACTAGTCTAAGATACTCTGTTCAACTCCTAGAACCAGCTAGAATACTAGCCGAGGAGAGGGGGTCTAGTAGAGTAGAAGTCGAAGACGTAGAGAGAGCAAGAAAGCTCTTCGTAGATGTGACTGTTAGCGTTGACTACTTAAAGAAGTACGAGAGCATGTTCTTGAAGTAACGGTCTCTTAGCTATATACACTCAGCTCTGTAGGCTAGAATACCCTCACTCTTAGCTTTTCGCAAAACATCTAAGACATCTTGATCCTCTAAGTCCCTCCACTCTATGTACGCGTCTGCAACAGCGAATATAGGACCAGACCTCGGGTTAAAACAGTAGACCTCATCGGCCTCCCTAGCCACTTTCTCCGCGGATTCCCAGTTACAACTGAAAAGCCTCGCCCTTTAAGGCGGGGATGAATAGAAAGGTTTATAAAGGGGCTTTCTCTATTAGTTGGTTGGTGGTTGGTTGGTAAGGTTGATGTGCCCTAAGTGTGGGTATGTCTGGGACTACAAGGGCAAGAAGCAGTATTATGCTACGTGTCCTAATTGCTTCAGGAAGGTCAATATAGCTAAGTATAGGGTGGAGTGAGGAGTGTCTTTGGGCTATGAGGGCTCTCTAACCCTAACCGTGAAGGTAAGGGTTAGAGCCGAGCCCGAAACATTCAGGGAGCTAGTAAGCCTCATGTACAAATACAGAGAAGCACTCAACTACGCCATTAAAGTAGTGGTTGATAACAAGGCGTTGACGCTTGGCAAAGCACACAGACTACTGTACAATATTCTCAAGGAGAAGTATGGTCTCCCGTCCAAGGTGGCTGTAGATTGCTACCGTGAGGCAATAGCTATTGCTAAGTCATGGCTCAATAACCCTAATAGAGGCAACACGCCTAGAGCTAAGACTCTGAGAATCTGGCTGACGCACAAGTATAGTTATAGAATTAACGGTAACCACGTAGAGCTACTTGGAGGATATAGACTAGAAGTTATTGGCTTGGATAGAAGGTACGACAACTATCCTAGTGGAGACGCTAGGTTAATGTTTAGAGACGGCAAGTTAGTTCTCGAAGTATCTAAACACATACCTAGACCACAGAAATACCCTCCTAGAGGAGTCTTAGCAGTGGATGTCAATGAAAAACACATCGTAGTTGGCAATTCCAAGTTGGAATACAGGTTTAAAATTCCTATTGAGCGGGCTCTACACTATAAGCGGCTGGCTGAGGGACTACAGAAGAAGTACTCCTCGATGAGGTACAACGCCTGGTTTAGGAGGAGAGGGATTAGGAAGAGAATAAGGCACTTCTATACTAAGGCTAGGTGTATAATTGAGGACTGGGTTAAAAAGATGTCGCATGAGATTGTAGCGTTGGCGAGGCGATACCGATACGCAGTCGCTAGGGAAGACTTGACAGGGTTGATAGAGAGCTTGAGGAAACTCCCTCGGGAACACAGGGTCTCTCTACTAATACTCAGCTATAGGAGGATTTCTCGGTGGATTGACTGGCAGTGTGAGAAGCATGGAGTTCAGGTTGTAGCAGTAGACCCCAGGGACACATCTACTAGGTGTCCGAGGTGCGGTGGCAAAATGAGAGAGAACGGGTACAGGGTGTTTAAGTGCCTTAGGTGCGGGTTTGAAGCTGACAGGGACACCGTGGCAGTGCTAAACATCGAGGTGAAAGCCCTATCCAAGATGGGGGGATCTCTGACCACCCCGACTGCCCCGCAGATGACAGATGTAGCCCCGAATAGATGCGGGGAACCAGTGAACCCCCTTAAGGCAACCCTCGCCCCTTAAGAGCGGGGGAGGAGGTCAGGGCACACGAGGATATCTAGCTTAGTGTGCAGGGTCTTCGCTACAACATAACCTACTGGTACACCTCCAGCTGGAATAGCGTACACGAGATCTCCTTTCACACTCAGAGATCTAAGCCAATTAGCCAGCTTGACACCCGCGTCTAGCCGATCACTAAACACGTATACCAGTTCCTCGAACTCGCTATTCACAATAATACGCATACAGGTACCTCACTCATAGTAACATAGATGTAAACTAGCGTTTATTCTTTGAGCTTAGGGGTTTACGCTTTGATTCGTGGAGTAATATAGCGATATTGGCGTAAGAGGGATCACGGGTTTGTTTTTATAATTGGCGGGAGGCGTTAATGTAATTACAGTGTGCTCCGATGTTGTAGGTGTTGTAGCAGTTCATGGTTAAACTTGGACTTGTGTACAAGAGCCTATTTAACGAGGACTTCGTGGTTTTACAGGCGATGGAGAAGTTGCACTTGAGGCGTGAGTATATTCCTCTTAGTCTACTTGAGAGAGTGACTGGTTTTCACGAGGAGAAACTAGTTCTCATACTCAGTAAATTACACTCTCTGAGTTTAGTTAAGAGAGAGACTGTTGGCGACGAGAAGATGTATAGGTTAACTTACACTGGATATGACATGATAGCTCTCAGAGCACTTGTGGCTCATAATGTTATCGAGGCACTTGGTGACAAAATTGGAGAGGGGAAAGAGAGTGAAATATATGAGGGCTTAGCCCCTGGAGGAGTACACGTAGCAGTGAAGTTTCTGAGGCTTGGTAGAACTAGCTTTAGAAAGACAGCTAGGGTAAGAGACTGGGCTCTTCGCTCCTCGTTCTCGTGGTATAAGCAGTCTGTAATAGCTGCTGAAAAGGAGTATAAGGCTCTTAGAGAACTAGTAGTACATAAGGCCCTAGTCCCAGCACCAATAGGCTATAGTAGACACGTAGTTGTAATAGAGTATATTGATGGCGTTGAGCTGTATAAGAAACCTGAACTACTTGAACCCTCAGAGGTGTTAACGAGTATCCTTGAGACGCTAGCCATAGCTTATCATAAGGCGCAGATAGTCCATGGGGATCTCAGCGAGTACAATATTCTTGTTGAACGCGAGAGCGAGAGGCCATATATAATTGACTGGCCCCAGTATGTGTACAGAGAGGATCCTAGAGCCAGTGAGTTACTCAAAAGAGATGTCTCATATATAGTGAGATTTTTCAAGAAGAACTACAGAGTAGACATCACAGAAGAAAGTGCGCTAAAATTAGTAACAGAGTATAGTTCAAAATAGGTTTAGCAACTAGTGGGAGTAGGCTTAAAGTGGTGACACTATATTAGGTTCTCGTGAACTATTATATATGCGGGGAGAGTCATCGTCACAGTTATAGGAGTAGACATAGAGCCAGGTAGTTCACCACGCTCTACAAGGGCTCCTAAATACGCAGTCGTAGTGTTAAAAGACGGCTCTGTGTATAGGGAGATGGAGAGTGTTCCATTCTACGGTGTAATTAGACTTATTCTCGAGTATCATGCTGATATACTCGCAGTTGACAATTTAAACGAGATCGTTAAGAGCCCTAGAGAAGTAGCAGTTCTCTCAAAGCTAATTCCATCGTGGTGTAAAATAGTGGAAGTAGCTGGAAGCGAGCAGAGCCTCACTGAGGTAGCTAGGAGATTTAATATTGAGTCAGCTCACTTAACACCGCTGCAAGCTGCACGGGTATCTGCTTACGCGGCTCTTCAGGGTATTGGGCGCGAAGTCAAGTTACACGTTGATAGAACATACGTTGCCGTGTCTAAGGGTAGGACGCCTAGTCAGGGTGGTAGTAGTAGTGAGAGGTTTAAGAGAGGTATAAGGGCCTGTGTACTGAGAGTTGTAAAAGAGATCAGAGAGTTGCTTGAGAGAAGCGGTTTAGACTACGATCTTCTAGTTAAGAGGAGTAAAGGTGGCCTCGAGAAAGGACTCTTCGTGGTATATGCTCCAGTAGAGAGAGTGCGTGAAGTTGTCTCTCCACTCAGAAACAGAAATGTTAAAGTATCCTTGAAGCCTGTAGTAGCAGATTCTCAACTAGCTGAGAAATCAACGAGTAAGCTCGTTATTCTCGGAGTAGACCCTGGATCCACTATTGGAGTAGCTGTTTTAGACTTTAAGGGGAAGCCATTACTGGTGACCAGTAGCAAGGTGCCTGATAGAGAACTCGTAGTTAAAAATGTGCTAAAACTGGGTAAGCCTGTTATAGTCGCAGTAGACACATCAAAACCTCCAGAATTTGTGAAGAAACTCGCATCTAATTTAAACGCAATACTCTACACGCCTGACTATGATATCCCAGTAGAGGAGAAGCAGAAAATTCTATCTGAGTACTCTGCACTCTACAGTGTTGAAGTACCAGACTCACACGCTAGAGATGCTCTAGCCAGCGCAGTAAAGGCCTATAGGTCATTTAAGCCCTTAATAGAGGAAGTGGAATCTAAGACTCGGGGTCTACGTGACATTGTGAGAGAGAAGATCATTATAGAGGTACTTAGGGGAAAAAGCCTGGTAGAAGCGCTAGATGAGTATTTTAAACAAGCGTTGTCACGTAGCTTTAAACAAGAGGAGAGCACACAGGATTCTACTAAAACCAGTAAAAGTAGCGTGGATATGAGTAGTATAAAGAAGATACAGTCTAGAATACTTGAACTAGAAGGCACTGTAAAGAAGCTCGAGGAGGAGGTAAAAGCAAGGGACAAGATAATAGAAGAGCTTCGAACAGAGCTAGCGCTGTTGAGGAAGAGAGATCTCGGGGAGGAGTGTGCAAGGAGAGTTCAGGGCCTATTACTAGAATTAGATTCACTCAGAAAATCACTAGTTGAGAGAGAAGCTAAGATAAGCTCACTACAGGAACGCATTGTGCTCATAGAGGATATAGTTGTCAGAGTGATTAAGGGGGAGCTCATTGGAGCGGTTAAAGCTAGTGGTTTAAGTGAAAATGCATGTATACACTTACCAGTCTACTTAGACGACATTAAGCGCTTAACTAGTAGTCTACTAGAGTGTGTTAAGAGAAGTAAATCAGCACTTATAGTACCTCCAGGGTCTAACATAGATTGGAGAAGTGTAAGAGTTCCCGTAATAGAAGCTAACCCCCTACTAGAGCTCAGAGAGTACGCGCTGTTCTCGCCAAGTGTAC
>JAJHRJ010000013.1 GCA_020832865.1 Desulfurococcaceae archaeon | reverse complement strand
GGCTGGTAGAGAGCTGAGCTCTGAGGAAATCACTAGATTGGCCTCTGAGGTACTAGCGAGGGCTTATGTGAAGGAGGCTGGTGCCATGCTCACTCATAGCGACTCAATATTCTACTTGCTTGTTAAAAAAGTGTTTCCGCGCGGTGAGGAGGGTCGTAGACTAGCTAGTAGTAGCGACTTAATACTACTAAGTTATGGTCTCGGAGTTCAGAAAGAGAAAGTACTAGATGACCTGGTGAGAAGGGGTGTGTTAAGAATTTATGGCAGAGAGGAGGAGACTGAGGTTGCTAGTAGGAAAACATATGTTTTAATTGAGCCTACGAAGAGTAGTGATGAAGCTGAGTTGGCCGAGGTTCTCAGAATGCATGGTGTTAACCCAGATAACCCAGCATTATTTAAGAGCCCAGTACACGCTCTCCACGCGTTAATGCTGTATGCTCTTAAACCAAGAGATGTATTCGTAAAGTACTATGAGAAAGTGTACTCGGTAAATCCGCCGTTACTAGTAGAGGCTGTAGAGCTAGCTAAGGCTTTGACCACGCTGGCCGGGGATCCAGAGGCAGAGCTCGCATCCCGTGTCTTAGAGTACCTTGGTTCACAGGCTCCCAGAGGTAGAAGGGTGACTCTACATGACTTCGTCAAGCGCTAGACCGTTCACAAGTGTATTGAGGCCTAGACCCGAGGTATTGGAGGGTGAAATAGTCGAAGCTGTAAACCTAGCAAATATCTACATCTATAACGAGCTTAGAGACAAAATACCTATTACACAAATACTTAAGCCAAATTCACTCTACGATCCCAGGGAGTTCTTGAAGAGAACGCACTTCAGTGAGTCAATAAAGCAAGTAATAATAAAGGTCTTCGGGGGGCTCGCTGGGTTAACCAGTGTATATCTTGATGAGAGGGGGAGTACTCAGCCTATTAGTTCTAGAGTATACATTATTCCAAGCCATCTGGGTGGCGGTAAGACACACCTCTTAGCGACACTCTACTACTTAGCAAGGTTATTTAATGAGAGGGGCATTGAAGAAGTATTAAGGTATACTGGTGTCGACGAGAGAGTTAAGTATGCATTGAGACACGCATTAAGCCTGGTGAGAGATAAGTATAGAGAGATACGTATTGTAGCGATTGTAGGCGATACCAGGCAACTAGCCCCCTCTCCGGATAACCCAGTGGAGATTAAGGGTGTCAAGATCTACACTCCATGGGGTCTTCTAGCATACCTACTTGGTGCATATCAGGAATTAGAGGCTAGTGACAAGTCTTTCTACGCACCACGAGTAGATGAGTTAGTGAAGATTCTTCACAACAAGAGCGTATTAATACTACTCGATGAAGCAGTAGAATACATGGAATTAGCTGTTAGAATAAGCTCTACGTATAAAGATTATGCAGAATCATACCTCTCGTTTATTAGAAACCTCGCAGAGGCTGTTAGTGAAACGCCTGGCGCCGTCCTTGTAGCAACTCTCCCAGCAGAGTATATAGAGGGTAGACTAGTACCCGGTATACAGAAGCCGGAGTATGTTGATAAAATAAATAGTATGTTGACTAGAGTTTCACACGAGTATATTCCCCCATTAGAGAGGAGGGATGTAATCGAGGTTTTTAAGAAGAGGTTATTTGAAAACGCCTACTCGATAGAAGTAGTTGAAAACGCTAGACTCGTTAAGCGTGAAGTGGAGAGCAAGACCTCACGGGACTCTACACTCGCCAAGTCGGTTAAGGCAAAGTATGGCGATATAGCAGGCTTCACTAGGAGCACTGGAGACTATTACCCGTTCCATCCAGCTTTTATAGAGGTATTAGTGAACATTGCTAGTACTATTCCAGGATTAGGCACTACGAGGTATTTACTAGCCTATGTAGCAAGACTCATTAGGTACATTTACGAATCTAAGCAGAGGCGTGGTAGAGACCCTCCAATAGCACTAATTACTCCTTGGCTTATACCACTTGAGAGAGTAGAGTTTAGGACAGAGCTACTAAGAGGTCTCTCGACACAGAACCAGAGCGAGTTCCAGAGGATATTTGAGCAAGACGTTAAACTACAAGCTACTAAAATCGAGAACTACATATGGGCTATGGAGTCAGCACCCAGACAGGCCGTAGTGGACTTTATAAAAGGTGCTCTAGCCGAGACCATATGGCTTTACACTATACCAGGACGAGGCATGAAGGCCTCGATCAAACTTTATCCAGAAATCAATGAGCTCCCTGCGGTACTATACGATCCACTAGTATTCCGCGATATACCCTGCGCCGATGTATTAAACGCTATTAGTGAGTTAAAAGACGCCTCAACGTACATGACGGAAATGGAGGGTAGACTATTCTACGCGTTAGTACCTGACATCGAGAAGTTCTTGAGGGAGAGATATCTCTCAGCTACAGACCTCGACGCATTAACTACACTGGAGCGGAGGTTTGCCCATGCTAGTGTATTTAGGCCTGGGCGTAAAATTAAACAAGTAATCCCTATAGTTACGAGTAAACTAAGTGAAATTGAGAGCCAATTAAGAGAGGTGCTAGCGTCAACTCAAGACCCAGTTTTATTTGTGTATTTGGGGTTATCAGAACCACCTAGAGACCTCGAGGATGTAGTGCTCACTAGGAATAATGTAGTACTCCTATTGCCAGACTACAATATTAATCCAAGAGACCTCGGACTAGTGTACTCCGAGAGCTTAAAGCGCATCACAGGCTCGGAACCGCAAACTCTCTTAGAGTACTTGAAGAACTTACTTAAACTGTATAAAGTCGTCAACGAGATATATACTAGCAAAGAGCTGCTTCGCAGCGAATTCGGCGATGAATTCTTCGAGTTTATAATATCGAGGCTTAAAAAGATCAAAGATGACGCTGAAAAGCAGATAGTGACCACGATATACTTTTCTCTCAAAACAGTTATAATGGGCAGACAGAAGGCGAAATATAGTATTGAACTAAAGCCAATAGAAGAAGAGGAGATCAGAGATCTATCTAGCCTTACAAGGCTACTCGAGGATACACTCGAGAAGCGTGGAGTGCCGACTTTGTGGACTTGGCAAGATCTATACAATCAATTGAAACATATGAGTGAGTTATGGGATCCGCTGGATAGATCAATAAAGAAACCGATTAGTGTTAAGGGATTGTGGGAGCAGATATTGACTTCAAATGCTGTTAAACCACATTTAACGAGCTTTAGTGACTTTAAAGAAATGCTCAAGAATGCTTACTTAAATAATGATGTAGCGTTCAGGTATGGAGACTATATTTTCTGGTTAGATCATCCCTACTCCGCAGAAGTAGCTTCACAGTACTATAAAACTAGATTTAGCAGAGAGGGTAGGTTAAATAACTGGGATGGAGATGTCGAAAGGAAGCTGAGTCTACTAGGAGTTAAACTCGCAGACGTAGAGGTAATCTCACCAAATTACATCATAGACGAATACATTGAGAAATTGAAGAAAAAGACCATGGTTAAACCAGGCGAAAGAGTAGTTAGAAAATTAATGGTCTACTTACCAGATGGAAACCAAGACTTCGAAGTGTTCATGGCCAAGTATAAGAGTACAAAAGAGCTTATAGAGGCGTTATCGAAGTACCCAATCGTACTTGTCGAAGAGACTCCGCCAAGAACATTCAACATTAGAGTAGTGAGTGTTAATGGTGTTACGTACAGTGAAACACCAATTAGCATAGAAGCAGATAAATCGTTCACTTTAACCCTTAAAGGAGCTGTTGAGTCCGAGGAGAAGTTCCAGATAGTAGTCGAGGTTAAAGCGCTAGATGAAGAAGGTAGGGTTGTTGCTAGAGTAGAAGATAAAGTGAGAATTCCTGGAGACTTTCAACTACAATTACCAATTGAGAGAGTTGGGGAATTTAATGTCTTTGTATCTGGATATGAACCCCAGGGTTACAGATCTCCGGAGCTACACGTAGCCCGAGTACGAGTGAGGGGAGAACTCTGTAGAGATGTGCACATAAGTGGAATTGATTTAGCTAAAAGGCTTGAGGTAATACAAGAAGGTGTGAGAGTAGAGATTAAGTCTGTGGCACTTAGAGGTAAAGTAGTGAGATACGCCATATCCCACTTGAGAGAGGTTTTAGAGGACTTAGCGAGACTAAAAGTCGTGGTTACTGGAAGTGTAGTACAAAAGACTAGTAGTGGAGAGTATGTAGAAGCAGCATTTAGAAATACTAGTGCTTCAAAGATCGCTAAGATCATAGCGTCTCTAGGCGTAGAAGAGGACCTAGATGTAAATCTAGAATTTACTAATTTAACAGTCAACACATTGAGCTATGCACGTTTGGCTAGAGAGAGACTACTTGGAAACCCACTCGCACCACTAGTTGTAGCGGTTATTATGGAGTGTAAAAAGATCTAGAGTTTAAGAGGAGGTATTGCTTGACCGAGAAGCCTAGTATAAAGAAGCTCAAGGTAGTTATTCAACAAGTGAGAGCCAAGAAGCCCTACTACTTAGTTAGATGCTATGATTCTGGAAGACTGATCTTCCAAGGTAAGAGACTGGTGAAGTCAGACTACGCGTTGAAGTGGATACTCTACAATCAAGCGCTAGTAGAGCAAGAATTAGCAAAAGTTGAAAGCAGAAGAGGTAATAGTATACGAGTAGTATTTAGTGAGCACGCAGAGCGCCACTTCAAATTATACTTATTCTACATCAATAGTGTACTTAACATAAGATCCGCGAGAAGGGCGGATTGCCTAGCTAGGTGCTGGAGTAGAATAGACGCCATTAGCCCCATTATTGACATACTCTTGGAACTCATGAAGATAACCGACCCCAAGAGGTTTTCTTCTCTATTAAGAGGATACTGTCTATGCAGGTGAACCAAGGCGACTTTAAGGGCATTTTAAAACTCGTACTTGACCCATTATTCAGGTACAACCCATTTTTCACATTATACTACAATCCCTTCTCGTCTCCACCCGCTCCTGAAGTACCTCGTAAACCATATTATAATTACATACATCAATTAGCACTAGTAGTCAGCGCCATACCTAGGAGGAGTATTAGAATCCTAGTGGGGGACGAAGTCGGATTAGGGAAGACTATTGAGGCTATTAGACTAGTGAAATACTTAGTAACAGTGGGAGAAGCGAAGAGAATTCTAATCATTGCTCCGAGGTGCCTTATAAGACAGTGGCTTTACCACGAGATTAGAGATTTACTCTACTCTCCCCGAGTAGTTAAGAAACTTTCGCGAAAGAACATTGAATTTCTACTGGCCGAAATAGAGCACCTAGCAGATGATAAACCACTTGTACTATTGGCCCCCATGGATCTTGTAAAGAGGGGCAGTACGGATAAACATACACGTGGATGGTTCAAACCGTATTATGACTTCGTGTCTAGTGTGGACTGGGATCTAATAATTGTCGACGAGGCACACCACATAGGCTTTACTAGGAGTAGTCCTTCTCTTCGAACTGAGAGAATAGCTCCACTATGCACTAAAGCTAAGCACTTAATTCTACTATCAGCTACTCCCTCGCGTGGAACCCATAAAGACATAATTAATAGAATAGGTCTCTTAATCCCAGAAGCAGTGAAAAGCGCGAAGGAATTAGAGAAGAATCCTTATAAACGTAGATTATTCTACGAGGCTGTATCAGACTATGTCGTATATAGAAGGCTAAAAGAACACGTTAATTTACTTGAGAATAAAGAAGTCTTCACGAAGCTACATACGTTTCTAGCACTTGTGAGGCTAGATGAGTACAAGAGGTTATACGAGGAGCTAGGGGAATTTCTTGGACTATTATTTAAGTCTATAGACCCCGGGGCACCTACTCTACTCAAAGTAATCATGTTAAAGAGAGCTTTATCGAGTCCCTACGCGTTTCTAAAAACCTTTACTAGAGTAGTCGAGAATAGATCGCTTGAAAACCCTAGAATATCTTATAGTGATTATTTACTTGAACGCGACCCAGATAAAGTAGTGGAGGCTACACTCGCCAGATCTATAAAGCTTATTCCACAGGACTTACGTGACAGAGCATTGAAGTTGCTGAGCGAGTTTACCGAGATATACGAAAAAGGAGACCCTGCGTGTAGAGCCCTTGCTCATTTACTATTTTACGCAACTACAAATCCCAGTGTATTACCGCGAGAGCTACATGGAGACTACATTGTGTTTAGTGAATACAGGGATACTGTAGAGTACTTATATGAAAAAATCGCAGACTTTTTAATTAGCAGGGGGTTTATAGTAGATGACGAGTTAAAGCATAAAGTAATCAGGGTCCTCATAAAGAAGCTTGAAGAGGAGACCTCGTCAAGGGCTCTACGCAGGAGTATAAGTCTTCTCGATGCATCCACCACTATTTTACGTGGAAGCAGAATAGTGGTTCTCATGGCAAAGCTCTCCTCGAGTAATCAAGAAATAGCACACTTATTGCCAGATCTCGTTGACGCGATTGAAGAGTCTATTAACGAGAGAGTATTAAAAATATTAGTCTCTACCGACGTCGCCTCCGAGGGCCTCAACTTACAGGAGTTCAACGTAGTAATAAATTATGACGTCACATGGAGCCCTATTAGGAGGGATCAGCGAATTGGGCGAGTATATCGACTACGCCAGAGAAGAAATTGTGTCATAGTAGACTTCGTACGGGATACTCGAGTTGAATACGACTTCTACACTAGGCTAGTACATAAACTCTTAAATATAGTCGATCAGAAGCTAGTCTCTAGACCTATAGAAGGAATATTAGAACTCTACTTGACGCGTAGAGAACCAGGTGGTGAGTACCTAGTTATATCGGAGAAGAGCATAGGCTTGGCTCTCGCTGAGCTTTACGAGAAGTACTATGTCGAGGGAGAATCCATTGATATCGTCCTAGAGAGGGCCTATAGAGAGTTGCTCGAGAAGCTCAGGAAATATAGAGACTTGGTAGAGGAACTCGCGTCGAGAGTTAACGTAGACTTGTTGAGAGAGGTAATCGAGGACTTTACAGGGTGTTCTAGTCACTTAGAATTCGAGGAAGCCATGGGTAAAGTCCTAGACAGTTTTTTCAATGAGAAAATAAGTGATGTAGCTAAAGCTATTAGAGAGCTCTACGAGAAGCTCTCAGATGCTAGTACGCCTCCGGCTAATACATTACTGGTAGTTGATGACCCGGATTTAGAGGAGGGGTATTTAGGGATATTAAACCTCCTACTTGATAGCAAAGTGAGATATTCACTGCCGGTACTCGCTATTAGAGAGCGTGGCGAGTCTAGGCTATACTGGGGGATTAAGGTATTAGAGTGGCTAGTTGAACACAAACCCCTCAGAGTGCTATATGCTAATGGTCAGTTAGGTGATCAAAGGGAGGCTGTGCTACTTAGAGACTTAGTAGCCAGGCTAGTTAAGAGGCTAGAGCAAGACGTGAACAACTGGATTAGGAGCAGAGAGCAGAGGCTTTCAGAGATAATAGGGGAGTTTACTGGCTTCACAGGATCCCTGGATTACAGATTAGGCGAGACGGTAGTTAGTCTTGTGGGGGCTCAGGGGCTCTCCGAGTATAAGGCCTTCAAAGAGAGTTTGCCTGAGGAACTTAGAGACTGGATGGAGGAGGTCAGCGTAAACTACGTGGCTAAACTATACGAGGAGAGGGGCTGCCGAATACTTGAGAAGAATATCGGCGTCACAAAGCCGTACGATATACTCGTAGAGTGCCCAGGTAGAGAAGGGCCCGTGAAGCTCTACGTAGAGGTTAAGAGCCATTTAAAGAAAATCCTGGTAGCCGAGTTAACAGACTCTGAGACTAGATTCGCAGAGGCTAATCCATACAACTACGTGGTGTGCAATGTAATGGGCTTAGAAGACAAAAACCCAGCGACGTGGACCGCGATCTGTGGAGTATATGCAGAGCTACCAAAGAGAATATTAATAACCACGCGTGAAGAGAAAAGAGCGAGAATAATATTTGCGTAGTTAAGAAGCTACGTGTTCTACTTTCAGGGTATTTTGGTATTGACATAGTTGATATAGATGAGTGGTTTGCTCTATCGTTAATAACTATGATATAAATCGTGGTATCACATACAACGATATAAATGATTCTTTTGACATTTAAAAATAGGCTTGAGTATAGACTTGGCGGTTTCTATGAGTTCTGAACACGGTACGGGCAGCCAATTTCCTGGTTTTGCTCGTTTCATAGTTGAGAAGGGAGACCCGGTTTCTATATCTACTCTCTACTTGTCAATTCTTCACATTCGCCTCCATCACATTGCCTTAAAAGCAACATTATTACTACGTTAAGGAATATTGGTCTTAAAGACACGGACCTTGATAAAGCTATAAGGCTTTTATATGAGTTAGAAGAATACATTGGAGAAATCAAGAGAAATGTAGACCTACTCGAGAAGATCGAGGAAGAACACTACCACAGCTTCACTACAGCCTTGTACACATTTATAAAAAGCACAGACTTCAGCAGTGTCGAGAAGTACATCAAGGCATTTATAAAACTAGAGAGAGTATGTAGTTATAAGACTAGAAAAGGATCATTTAAAATCTGGTTGAGCCCGTTTAAGCCGGAAGACAAAATGGCAATAAATGTTATTGGTGAAGCACTAAAGACCGGTTTTCTAGTATTAGTCATTCCAGGAACTAAAGAAGAGGGTTATCACGTAGTTGTCCCTGCCCCCTATAGAGATATGTATAGTAGAATTCTCAAGCATATTGTAGCCTCTGTGCTATCTGATCTAGGCTTTAAAGCCGAAATTGACAAGAAGTTCCCTATTGGAGACAGTACTGTCGTGATTGACGTATGGGCTACTAAGGAGATTAATAAATTCGAGTTCAGGGCATACGTGTCGTGTGAGAAATGGAATTCCTCTATGAGCGTAGACGACGTTAACTCTGAACAAGCAAAAATTAAACAACTACCCATAAAACCACATCTAAAGATCCTAGTAGCAAAGAGTATAGAAGAAAATGCCAAAAAGACAGCGCTTGATGACGGATTCATAATAATAGAACTAGGTAGCAGAGAGCCTAATGTTGAAGAACTACATATGGTTATAAGAGCGGGAATAAAGAGCATCTTTATAGGACTAATACCAGATAACATTAAGAGAGCATTACAAGACTTAATACAGCAAAGTAGAAAATACATTTCATTTATGGTGCATAAATTAGTTACATGGAAGATGAGGAATTCACACTAGTCCTAGGAAACTTAGTCTCGTACTTATTCAAAATATACAAGTTCAAATTCTGCGAGAGTTTGGCTCGAAGAAGTGAGCCAATGGTGTGATCTAAGGACAATTAATGTGATTTTTATACATGGTAAAAAGCAGACTTATATCTGAGTTAAATACTTCAACTCCTCCTCAAGCGATTCAATTTCTCCTTGCAATTCTCGAAGCGATCTATATAGTCTCCGCTTCTTCCTAGTTTCCGTGGTCATTTTCAATTTGTTCTTGCATTCTTCGAGGACATTTTTTCTCTCTTCAATATACTGTCTTAATCCATTCAATAGAACATCTCTTGGGATATACGCGTCTACCACGGTTACAATGGGCCTTTTGATCTTAGGATATAGTTTTGAGATTTCTCTATGGACTTCGTTAATAAACTTCTCGATTTTACTAATATCCGCGTTATGCTTTAAAATCCAAAGA
>JAJHRJ010000012.1 GCA_020832865.1 Desulfurococcaceae archaeon | reverse complement strand
AACAGGCAATTATTCTGAGAATTGCTGAGGTGACTATGTTTTTAACTGAGCCAACAATGTAAATAATAGCGCTCTTAACTCCTTTCTCTCTGTGTACTCTGTTAACCTCATTCCAGTTTATTTTGTTGGTGATGTATATCGCTATCAGCGTTAAAGTGATCATGGTAAGTACGTATACATAGTCTCCTACTTCCACTTTCTCGAGAATACGCACTACCACTGCACCATATATGACTGTCAATATTGTTATCACTAATTTACCTAGAAATAGCGCCATGAAAAAATACGCTACACTGTAACCTGAAATCCCTACTGGAATATATACAACATCGTCAGGTATAGGTGAAGCAGCTGCTAGGAATACTGCTAAAAACGTGGCTTTTCTATATGTATCTACAGCTTGAGTAAGCCCTCTTAACCTTATCCTTATTTTGCTCACATGGCTTATTCCCCTACTAACCCCGTACACAACTAGCTTACCGAGAGTAGCCCCGAGTGCAAGTGCTAGTATCGATACTACTAGCTCTACACCACGTATTCTCGCGAGGTAGGGTGCTATAACCACGAGGTATGGGATAGTCATATATGGAATACAGTTAGAAATAAACGCTAATCCAAATAGCCTGGTGATGCTGCTCTCTAATAACTCCCTAATCACGATTAAAACACACCAGTTTTACTCTTCTCGAAGTTCACTTAGATTACTTATACTACCACTATTATTATAGTGCTTTAAAAGAGACGCTAGTGCTTTATCACTCCTAGCCTTATTTAAAATGAATTTTACTTTCTCAGCACTTAGTAATCCCAGCTGAATCTTGTAGAGACAGGCTTTACACACTCTCTGTGAGGATGGCTCACCGCAGATTAAACAGTTGTAGCGATCTCTACTTTCTACTTGTCCTTTTAAAATTGGTGTTATAACTTGTAGACTTCTCAATAAACCATACTTGATCCCTGGGTATTTGTCTTCTAGCTCATTAAGCATCTTTCTAATTGTAAATCTAACATTGTATTTTACATAGGGGCATTGTATAAACTCGGGTTTTACTAGGTTATTTAGTATAGCGTATAGAGCAGACTCTTTCTCTGGTACTTCATAGAATGGCTTAATTCTCTTAATAAAACCGCTTACCTCTCCATTTCTCACAGGAGTTAAAGCTGACACTCTGTCCCAGCTGTTTGAAAAAATGTTCATTAAGTATGTTTGAACAATATCATCCATGTTGTGTGCAGTAGCAATAACAGTTGCTCCCACCTTATGAGCCACTTGATTTATAACATACCTCCTAAATACACCACAGTAACTACAAGGCATATAGGGTAATCCTTTCCTATGCCCCTCTTCAACAATCTCGTCCAGAGTCATACCTATGTACTCTCTGAAACTAGCTATCACGTAGGATACTCCACGGGCTTCAGCATAGTTCACTAGGTTTTCTACTGTTCTCTCCCTGTAGCCTTTAATACCTTCATCTACAAGGACAGCTGTAATTCTCCACTTAGGGTTTTTCCTAGAGAGCTTAACTAGGATGTGAAGTAAACTTATAGAGTCCTTTCCTCCACTAGTGGCCACGACAATGTGCTCATTTTCACTAAGCATGTTATACTTTCTCATCGTCCTGCGGACTCTACGCTCAAAGTACTCTATAAAGTGCTTTCTACAATATGCAAGCCTACTTATCGGATTAACATACACCGCTGATTTCTCACAAAAATTACACTTAGCCATAAGTAGTTTTCCTCAATAACTCTCTAATCTATAACTCTATTCTATAACTATAAACTAGAACACGGATTTTAGTATCTATGGGGTGAGAGAACTGATACTTCTTGCGATTAGCGATATACATGATCGCGTGAAACAGATTAGTAGAGTAGCATCTGAAATAGACTCCCTTGGTATTAGGGTAGATGTTACGATCGTAGCTGGGGATCTCACGTATTTTAAAGGGGCACAGACCGCTAAGAGAATTCTAGTTGAGTTAAAAGAGAAGCTAAAATCCGAATACGTGCTCTTTGTTCCCGGTAATTGTGATGATCCCGCCACTTTAAACATTAGTGAAATTAATCATGGGATCACGAATATTCATGGAAACATCGCACAGATTGGAATCTACGTATTATACGGCGTAGGTGGAGGCGGTATTAGTCCATTTAATACTCTAATAGAATTCAGCGAAGAGGAGCTTCGCAAGTACATTAACTATATTAGAGAAGTTCACGGTGACATGTCAAATACCATTATAGTTACACATCAACCCATCTATGGCTTTTTCGATGATGTTAATGGATTAAATATAGGCTCAAAGGCTTTTAGAGAGTTTCTTGACAAACACCAGCCACTACTATGGATAACTGGACACGTTCACGAAAACAGCGGATACACAGTGTCTGGTAAAACCACGATTATTCACCCAGGTCCCTTAATGCACGGACAATATGCTCTTGTAAAATTAGATGATAAAACCCCGCGTGTCTTAGAAATAGGTGTTTATAAGTTGAAGTAGTGTCTAGTGTTTGAATTCGCTTAGTGCTTTATTTCACGCTTCTATATCCTGAACTCCGAGATAGCATTTATTAATCTGCTAGAGGTTACTATGTGTGTGAATAATCTTTAGGAGCCTTGAGGTGTGTAGGTGTGAGATTTAACACAACTTAAAGGGGACAGATTAGAACTAAAGAGTCTCATTGAGCTTGAAAAGACGAGGAAAATAACTTTTAAGGCCTGGGTGAAAAGCGCTGAAAGCCACAGCATTACCCTGTGGGATACAACCACCAAATTAACTCTTCCTGTTAAATACGCTACTCTGAGTATATATGAGTTGTTAAGAGGTCTTCCCTGCGGATCTCAGGTAGAGATCACTGGTTACTGGGATAACTACGGGTTTTACATTGAGAAAGTAGAGGTTCTACACAGACCAATACTGGAAGATTTAGCATGCATAGATGAATTACCAAGAGACCCTGTTGAATTTACTAGGAGGTATTACCTATACGTTAGAAACCCATCTTACGCCAAAGTCGTTAAGACATATTCTCTCGTACTTCAATTCATTAGAAGTCTCCTAGTAAAAAACGAGTACTTAGAATTACCCACTGTCATTATTGGACACACGAGTGATCCTGGCCTACGAGGGGCTTCGAAAGCCGTGATTAAGTTATATGGAGGGCTATATGAAGTTCAGAGTAGTGTAATAATGTATAAACAACTATATGCTAGTGTTTTCGGGAGGATTTTTTACACTGCTCGAAATCTGAGAATTGAGCCTCCTGAGAACGTGAAGACTGGTAGACATCTTGTTGAATTTACTCAAGTAGACATTGAGAGCGCTGAGGATAGAGAAGAGGACTTAATTAGGTTAGCTGAGATCATCATTTATAAGGCTATTAAGTACATTTTATCTAAACACAGCAATCTACTTGATAACTCCCGTATAAGTACCTTAGACAGGCAGGTAACAAAACCACCTTATCCTAGATTAACTTACGAGGAAGCTATTCAAGAGGCGAGAAGAATAGGTTACAACGTCAAGTTTGGAGAGGAATTAAGCTTTGAAGCGGAAAAGGCTTTAGCTCAAAAATATGAGGCGCCCATTTGGATTTTGCACTTTCCCACCAGGGCACGTGGATTTTACTACATTGAAGACCACAAGAGAAGTGGGTTTAACGTGGACTATAATCTGCTGTTACCTGGTGGATATGGAGAAGTCCTCGATGGTGGGTGTAGAGAGTATAGGTATGAGAAGCTATTAGACAAAATAAAACAGCATAGAGAGGACTCGTCAAAGTACTCGTGGTTCTTAGAGCTAACTAGAGCGGGTTTAATACGCCCCACATGCGGCTGGGCTGTTTCGTAGTTGATGGCTGTGAGTTAGATTTATAAGCTTCGATTTTGTTTATTATTGCTGGTGTCAGCTATTTCAGGGCCTTCGGAGAAGTTGCTGAGGCCCAAGGAGGTCTGCCAGCGCCTTGGCATCAGCTACTCCACCCTATCCAGGTGGGTTAGAGAGGGCAGGATTAGGGCTATTAGGACTGCTGGTGGAGTGTTCAGAGTTCCCGAGAGCGAGGTTAGGAGAATTGCTGAAGGACTACCAGTAAGCAAAGAAGTCAGAGCAATCATATATGCCCGCGTAAGCTCAACCGATCAAAAGAGCGACTTAGAGAGGCAAATACAGTACTTAACACAATACTGCTCTTCTAAAGGATATAGAGTTGTTGATGTGCTAAGCGATGTTGCAAGCGGTTTGAAGACTGATAGAAGAGGTTTGTTAAAGCTATTCGACTACGTTGTCAATAGGCAAGTGGATGTAGTTGTGGTGACTTATAAAGATAGGTTGACTAGGTTCGGCTTCGAGTACCTGGAGTACTTCTTCAACCAGTATGGTGTTAGAATCGAAGTCGCCTTCGGCGAGGAGCCTAAAGACGCTTATCAAGAGCTTGTAGAGGACTTGATAGAGATTATAACGTCTTTCGCCAGGAAGCTCTACGGGATGAGGAGTCACAAGAAGAAGAGGCTTATCGAGGAATTCAAAAAGCTACTAGAAGAGGTTAAGAAGAGTGATTGAAGTTGTTAAGACAGTTGTTGTGCCGAGTGTTAGGCTTGCTGAGAAGAAATTTGAAGTATTTAGAGAGCTTGAAGAGCTCTACAAGCAAGTTCTCGTGGAGCTTGTGGATTATGGCTTTAGAAACAGTGTTGACTCCTTCACTAGGTTGAAGAGGGATAAGTATCGTGAGTTGCGTGGAAGAAACCCACATCTACCAAGCCACTATATTCACACTGCTTGCCAAGACGCTTCTACTAGGATTAAGAGCTTTAACAAGCTCAAGAAGAAGGATTTGGCAAAGTCTGAAAAGCCTGAGGTCAGTAGGGTTAGTATTTGGCTAGACGACCACTTGTGGAGGCGTGTAGGATATACGACAATCCTCATTTACACTCATAGAGGATGGATACCGGTAGAGCTGGTACCTCACAAGCTGTACTGGAGGTACATTAACAATGGATGGACTCTGAGAACACAGCCAAAGGTAAAGATCGACTGCAAGCACAAGAGACTGCTAATACACTTCATATTTGTCAAAACCACCAGCACTGGTGAAGACGGTGCTAAACGTGTTATTTCTGTTGACGTTAATGAGAATAACATAGCCGTCAAGGTTCTCGATAAAGTGTATATCCTGGAGACGGGCATTAAGAGGATTACCATTGGATACGCTAGGTATAGAGAGGTTGTGCAGAGTGTTAAGGGCAATGGGTATGTTTGTAGAGCTATTCGTGGTAGGGAGCGCAAGAGGAAGAAAGATATTAGGTTGAAAATTGCGAACATAGTCGCCAACACTGCTAAGAACATCAACGCTGTGGTTGTATTGGAGAAGCTCCCCAAGCAGTGCCCGAGGAACATGATTAAAGGCGTTAAAGACCCAGCACTAAGGCATAGGATATACCAAGCAGGGTTCAGGGGCATGGCTAGAGCTATTGAGGAGAAGTGCTTGGAAAGAGGAGTCCCAGTGGATAAGATAAACCCGAGAAACACGTCCTCCACATGCCCATTCTGTAACTCTAAGCTGATGAGGGGCGATGCCCCGAGGCAACTAAGATGCCCTAAATGCGAGTTTGAATCTGGTAGAGATGTAATAGCTGTGTTGAACCTCGAGAAAAAGTACCTAACTCTCAAGGGGTGCGTGCCGTTCACCCCAATGCCCTGTGAACCCACTCTAGAAGTAGTTGCACTACCAATGAAGGAGTGGGCGAGGAGAAAGTCCCTAGATGCAACGAATAAACATGAACTAATGAGAATGAGCATCTAGGGACAAACGGTCTTGGACTAGAAAGACTTGTTAGTTATATACATGGACTAGAACATGTCGCGTATGCTACACCACACCCCCGCATTCCCGGCTTAATAGGCCCCTGAGACATAGTTCTTAAAGGTGTAATGTTTTATGCTTGACCCCGAGGATATTAGAAGGGATTTTCCAATACTCAGTAGACTCGTTAATAATAGAAAAATAGTTTACTTTGATAATGCCGCTAGTACTCAGAAGCCTATACAGGTTATTCGCGCTATGCAGGAGTTCTACGAGAAGCATTATGCTAATGTTCACAGGGGTCTTCACACTCTAAGTCAAGAGGCGAGTAAAATGTATGAAGAGGCCCATGAGGTCTTAGCTAAGTTTATAAACGCTTATTCGTGGAGAGAGGTTATTTTCGTCTCTAACACTACTGAGGCTATTAACACAGTAGCATACGGCTGGGGACTCTGGAATATTAGAGAAGGAGATGAGATCATTATTACTATAATGGATCATCACAGCAATATGCTACCATGGAGACTCATCGCTCAGTTAAAGAGGGCAAAAGTCAAGTACATTGACATCACAGACAACGGCTACTTAAGGTACGATCAGTTAGAGGAGACTATTAGTGAGAGAACTAGGCTTGTCGCCTTTCCCATAGCTAGTAATGTTCTAGGAACAATAAATGATGCGAAGAAAATCGCTAAACTAGCCCACGAGGTAGGCGCAGTAGTAGTAGCTGACGGCGCTCAGAGTGTTCCCCACATACCCACAAATGTACGTGAACTCGGAGCTGATTTCTTAGCCTTCAGTGGGCATAAGATGCTTGGCCCCACTGGCTCAGGTGTCTTGTGGGGGAGAGAGGAAATATTAGAGGAAATGAAGCCGTTCAAAGTAGGTGGCGATACGATCATAGATGTTACTCTTGATACCGTTGTATGGCATGAGTTACCCTGGAGATTTGAAGCTGGCACTCCAAATATAGCCGAGGGTGTAGGTTTAGCGGAGGCTGCGAAGTACTTGATGAGAATAGGCATGGAGAACATTAAAGAACACGAAGCAGAACTTGTGAGATATACTCTAAAGAGATTTGAGGAGCTAGGCGAGGAAGTAGAGTATTATGGACCTCGAAACCCAGGAGATAAAACTGGCGTCATTGCGTTTAATATAAAAGGGCTTAACCACCACACTGTGGGAGCCGCCTTAGACATGTTCGGTATAGCGGTGAGAAGTGGAATGCACTGCGCACACCCACTACATAGGAGGTTGAGATTAGAGGGCACAGTAAGAGCTAGCTACTATCTTTACAATACATTTGAAGAAGTAGACTACTTCATAGAAGCACTTGAGAAAATACTACTCTTAAAGAAAAACCTAGCAGGACCTGCTCCAAACATTACCTGCACTGGGACATAAAAGTAGAGGAGAAGAAGTAAAAAAATATTTAGTGAATTTTAGATATTACTAACACCGTTATTTAGCGGGTCCTAGTATTCTAGCGAATTTCTTACCTGTGTAGGGGCTTGTAGCAAAGGCTATTTTGATCTTGCCTCTCTTAGTCTCCTTTATTACAACCTCGTACTTGTCTGTTTCAAAGTACTGCTTCGCCTTTAAGTCGAAGAACTTTAGCTTCTCTGGCATATACTACCTACCCCTCACTTATTCACTATAATTTCTTACCGCGCATGCTTATAAATTTATCTTTTTGTTTACAAGTTTGACGCGTGCACAGCTTTATGTAAAAATTATTATATGCGATAATAAATATATATTTGTGTTTTGTTCTTTTAGTAAATATTACCCAGGTATGTAGAGAAGTTAAGCTTGTACAAAGATAATTGTTACATACAATTATTAAGTGAGCTTTAACTTGGCAGAGTACTCCATTATAACGGGTAATACTCAGTTGTTTTTGTATAACTAACGTAATACCCTCTTAGGTGTTATGTAGTAGTCCACAGCACTATTAACATTTATTTATGTATAACTAGTTTTTCTCCTCGACTTCTAGCTTCTCACGCATAGCCTTATTACTAACAACATCACTAACCCCTGTGTAGTCGTAAATTATTATAGTGTATTTTAGCTCACCATTACGCGCTTTCTCTAGTTTCTGTAGTAATTCCTGACAGTTTGCAGTGCTTACTACATCATAATCACATAGAGAGGTTAAGGCGTTAATGAATTCTATAATTAACCCTTCGACAGTCGTTATATAGCCCTGAGACGCAATACCGGGCTCAGCTATAAGACCCAGCTCAGGTATTTCTACTCTAGCATATGAACTCTTAATTACTAGTGCGTTGACGTCTTCTGGTTGTTCTACTCTGTATATGACTCTACGCGGTCCAACTCCACCCAGCTGATCCACGTCTCTATATACGTAGTTGCAATTCGGGCAACTACCACTAAATATTAAAATATCGCCATAATATGGCACTGTATACTTAAACACAGACACTGTAATACCACTACTACATATTGGGCACTTTATATTGTACTCATATATCTTCTCGGGTCTTCTATTAGGGGTCTCTTCCACCTAGATCACCCCTTTTACTAGAGAGCACTCATCATTTAGTTTAGTATAGTATTAAGCTTGAGCTTTACTAGGTGAGATCCGTCACATGATGGTGCTCTATTAAACTCTGATCCAAGACCCTCTCTACACGTGGCGACTGTGAGTCCCTGCTTTAGAGCTGTTTTAACTACTGGTAATAGTAATCTCTCTCTCATCACTCTCGGCAAGTACATGTAGCCTTGAACTCTAACACCACTGTTAACATAGATCTCTCTTAGTTTACTCTCCTCCTCTGGGAAGGCCTGCAATATTCTTTTTAGACTATCCCACTTTGCCTTATATGTTGAGGTTACAATGTGTCTTGCCCCTGCCTCCTTAACTTTTTCGACTAATTCCACAACGCTATATTCATCGCTATTAATACCCGGTATTATAGGATCTACCCTAACGCCTACTGGAACACCATGTGTGCTTAGGTCCTTAATGGCTTTTAATCTAAGAGTAGGCTGAGGTGCACTGGGCTCTATTAGCCTAGCTAACTTATCGTCAAGTGTAGTAATAGTTATCATTACGGCTGAGGATATTCTCCTCAAGAGATCTACATCTCTCACTACAATATGAGACTTCGTAGTGATTAGTACTCTCATAGAGTATCTTAAAAGAAGTTCAAGTGTTCTACGTGTTAATTCAAGCTCCTTCTCTATTGGTGGATATGGATCACTACTAGAACTCATTTCTATAAGGGCGTTTTTCTCAATACTTTCTAAATCCATTCTAACACTGTTCAGAAACCCCGCTTTTGGAGTACTATGTCTTCTGCCTACGTACGATGTTGCGTAACAATATAAGCAGAAGTGACTACAACCCGTGTAGGGGTGAAGACTGTACTTGCGTGGACAAGTACATAGAGGAGATCTCCACGGGTCAAAGACCCTAATAACCCTTGTTCTCCGCATTTAACACACCTTAAAAGCTTCTCATAACTACAAGTAATCTTCTAGACTGTACCCCGCCAGACCGTCCTTCCTCATATTCATACCCCCTAATAGGGGTCTCGAGAAGGTGTGAGGGTGGCGGGGCATAAGTTCTTATAGCTATCGTCACTAATATGCCTTCTGCGAGTACTGATCACGTCGATTAATTATAGCTTTAAAACTTTAAAATAACATATTTTAGTAGAGGGCTATATGGTTAGTGGTCTAACTAAAGATGCTGCTATTGAAATTCTAGATTTTATTTACAGAGCGATCGAGCTGATAAGTGACAGTGAAAAAGAAGCCTTTATAAACACTCTTCTAGAAGCCCGGAAAGACAATAAGCGTATTTTTGTCGCGGGTGCTGGGAGAAGCGGCCTCGTTGCAAGGGCTTTTGCATTGAGGCTACTACACCTGGGATTTAACGTGTACGTTGTAGGTGAAACTATTCTCCCTCCACTAATTAAGGGAGATGTGCTTTTAGCCGTCTCTGGCTCTGGTAGAACAAAGAGTGTTGTCGCTATTGCTGAAGCCGCGAAGTCCATAGGCGCCAAGATAGTCGCGCTCACTACTTACCCTGATAGCCCACTGGGAAAAATAGCAGATATCTTAGTGAGAATTCCTGGTAGAACTAAGCTCGCTAGAGAAGAGGACTACTACGTGAGACAAGTAATGGGTGTTCACGAGCCACTAGCACCGCTTGGAACACTATTTGAAGCTACAACCATGATTTTCCTAGATGGAATTGTAGCTGAGTTGATGAGTAAACTAGGAGTCACGGAGGCTGAATTACGAGAAAGACATGCTAATATAGAGTAATAGAGTAAAAGAGCTAACAGTGCTATGTAAAGACCGTAAAGGTAGAGGCTTAAGTAATGAACTCTTTTTCCTCTAGGAGGCTTATTACTGGTTTTACTGAGGCCTTA
The DNA here is from genome assembly GCA_020832865.1 of Desulfurococcaceae archaeon. Next base: position 58 of record JAJHRJ010000012.1, on the reverse strand, counting down.
ACACTAGCTTTAATCTTAGAAGCCTCCGCGTACCCGAAACCAGGCAATATTCATAGGC
>JAJHRJ010000011.1 GCA_020832865.1 Desulfurococcaceae archaeon | reverse complement strand
AAGATATACTTTTACGCTTACGCCACTCCTTGTAGGCTTCATGGAGCTTTTTATAAGCTTCGTAGTGATACTTACAGAGAGCATCTTCGTAAACCTCTCTACGACACCTGGGTATAGAGCACTTAGAGTACTCATTGACTATACCGAGTCGACTGGAGAGGAGCATCCCTATACTATTAACTTGCTCATTAAAGCTCTCTAACAGTTTTCTTAAAACACCCTTTGCTTCCTCAATTACCTGTTCTCTTCTCCTTGCGCCAGTTTTAACCTCATTTATGAGTTTTTCGAATTTCCTTGTGAGATCAATGCTCGTAAGCTCCGGAAAGAATCTAGAGATAACCTCTACTACACCTAGTCCGAGGTCTGTTACTTCAACACCATTCTTAGTGTTTTCTAAATACTTCCTCTCAAACAACTTCTCTATTATTGGCGCCCTAGTAGCCTCTGTTCCTATTTCTACGCTCTCCATCCACTTTAAAATATCGATCTTCTTCAGCCTAGGTGGCGGCTTAGTGTGAGATTCTTTTACAATTACACTTAAAACTTCTATTTTTTCGCCTCGTGTTAAGTAAGGTATAGCTTTTGTCATTGGTGCGTGGAATGGGTAGTAAGCTAGCCAACCAGGATACTCGACAATAATGCCGCTACAAGTGAACTTATAACCTGTAGTTGGGGCTTCCAGAATAGCCCTTGTATAGGATATTGTAGCACTAGGTGCAAAGACCGCTATGAAGCGCCTTACTATGAGATCGTATAAAGCCCACTGATCTCTCGTTAAACCCCGCGGAGTATTACCTGTTGGATATATTGCAGGGTGTGCTGGGTCTTCTTTTTCTCCTTCAATGGGCTTTAACACGCCTTGAGTTTCTCTTAGTAGTTGTGATACGAGATCACCGTACTTGTCTATGTGTGAGAGTTTGTGAAGTATTTCTCTGTAGTTAAGTGCGGGTGGGAGCTTCTGGCTATTTGTTCGCGGGTAGCTTATAAGGGCTTCTAAGTATAGCTCCTCAGCTATTTTCTGTGTTTTCATAGGGCTAAAACCGAGAATTCTTGAGGCTTCATACTGGAGATCGCTGAGGTTGAACGGCGGTGGTGGACTGTGTCTTTTCCTCTCGATTGTATAGTCTTTAACAACTAGGTGTTTTTCTCTTAGAACGGAGCTCTTAATAGTACTTGCCGTATTAACATCGGGAACAGGGTTTTCTGTGAACTCAGCTGTGAACTCCCTATCTCTTTTTCTTAGTTTAACTGTAATCGTATACTGCGGTATAGGGATAAATAGTCCTCTCTCAACTTCCCTGTCAGCTATGTACTTTAAAGTCGGTGTTTGAACTCTACCGGCGCTTAATGTGACTCTTCTCATTGTTGCCTGGTAAATAGCGCTCATGAGCGCTCTGCTAACATTAATACCCCAAATCCAGTCTAACTCGTGTCTACATAGCCCTGACTCCACCATGTCGTAGTCTAGGGGTGTGAGATTTTCAAATGACTTTCTCAGCTCGCTGTACACAAGACTTGAGAATTTTGCTCTAAATGCGCGGTTTTCATCTCCGTGGAACTTTATTATAAGATAGCCTATAACGCTCCCCTCAATATCGAAGTCGCAGGCGTTAATATAGTACCGGCACTCTCTGGCTAGCTTACTTAGAAGCTCGAGGTATTGACGAGTGTACTTTTTCTCCTCCTCAACTACGTGTGCAGGAACCCACTTGTACTCGAAAACAGGATATCCCCGTATATCCGTGTGTAGAGTGTAGAGGTGCCCTACAGTACTAGCAACATATATTGTTATCGGCGATGATCTAATTTCGAAGTACGGTATTTTTCCGTATTTCCTAGTAATTAACTGGTGAGAGAGCGCCTCAGCAATTTTCCTAGCGGCTTTTGGCTTCTCAGCTATTACTAGGATGGGCCCTGTTAGAGCCCAGATGCTGATCTTTGCCTCTCTCGCTGTGTAGCTACTTAGTAACCCTGTACTTGCTCTGTAGTAGTACTGGTTCATGTCTACTCCTTACCACACTTAAATGTGGTATTGTAGTCATTAAAGCAAGGGTATTGGTGTAGTTAAAGTTAGTAGTGCAATATAGACCAGGAGGCAGATTAAACACTGTGATTTATCATATTGATTAGCTATTCCCGGGTGAGGATTCTTACCTATAGTTAATCGCAAAATTGTGGCTAAAACTCCGAGGCTCAAGTATAAGTACCCAGCACCAGTGGTTACTAGTAGTACGACTCCCACTACTAGCAGTGTTAATGGCACAATTAAGCCTACAATTTGATGAGTACGTGCACTCATAAAACTCCTCATTACGTGGCCACCATCTAATTGACCTATGGGCAAGAGATTTAGAAATGTAACCATGTAGATCACGTAGGCTATGAAGAGAAGCGGGTGCATAACTACAACTCCATCTACTACGCGAAGTCTCAGCAATAGCTCAAGAGCTAAACTAGATGCTGGAATAGGCTCAAAACCCCTCTCTGCAAGCTCTTTAACAGCCTCATAGGGTATTATTGGAGAGAGGTAAAGCCCTATAATACCCACTATAGTACCGGCTATAAACCCCGCGAGCGGGCCACTAATACCCATTTTCGCTAGGTCTCTTCTACTACACGGAGGGGTCTTCGTGAATATCACGGCACCAAATGTCCCAATAAATCCTAGTTGAATAGGAGGTGCTGGTATTAAGAGGGGTCCCTCACATAGAATGCCTGCGCGCCTATTTACATAGACGTGGCCTAATTCATGCGAGAGTAATACTAATAGGAAGAGTACTGTGTAAAGTAATGCTGTAGCGTACTTGCCTATGTAGAGTGAGCTGTAAATGCCCTGTATACTCTCAAGGCCCTCGCTTAGTCCAAGACCAGTGAAAAAGACTGTTACGATAGTAATAGCTGCTAGAATCCACTTATATCGTGTTAACCCAGATGTAGTTGTGCGGTATTCAGTGATCCTAACTATGGGTGTGGTCCCCTTCAACTGAAATGCGAGTAGGCCATGTTCTCTCAGAAGCTCTTTATGCAATTTCTCGAAGATAGTGCTCTCTATTGGCGAGGGTATTACAAGATCTATGAAGTTCGGGTAGAGTCTAGACTCTACTACTAATATTCCAGCTCTCGAGAAGAGAGCTAAGATATCTCCTAGTTTCAGGTGTAATGAGCTTGCTGACTGGTATGAGCTCGTAGCCTCCACCTTCCACTGGCCTCTGAATAGACATAGGTAGTTGACTATTTAATAATTCAACTATAGCTATGTAGACTGGGTCTTTTACAGGTAAGTTGTCTACGTTAATAAGTGGTGGTGCTCCGAGGGCTAATTGCAAAGCCCTTGCCCCAATAACTCTCGCAAGCTCAAATCGTGTGAGCTTAGATTTAATAACGCTCTTATACACGTCTCTAACACTCCACACACTACTCTCCTTAACCTCGTTCACAGTAAACACCAAGGCTAAGTACGGTTTTTAGGGATGAGAGCTAACTGGGGTTAAAAAGTAGTTATTTAGTAAAAACTACAAGTCTAAGCTACTTAAGTTTTAAAACTCTGAGGGTGGCTTAAAGCTCTCTTTTTCCTCTTCTTCTTTCTCCTTCTTTTCTTTCTCCTTCTCCTTCTTGGCTGGGCTAGCAGCTATTATGTCGTCAATCTTCATAATAGCTAATGCGGCCTCTGCGGCTGTTTTAATCATGGACTCTTTTACTAGTAGTGGCTCAATAACATTCTCCTCGATCATGTTCTTCGAGATCTCGCCGGTTATAACGTTTATGCCGGCGTGTATATATCCTTCACTATGGTATTGTCTAAGCTTCATTACTACTTCTAGCGGGTCTTTACCCGTAGTAGTAGCTAGTATCATAGGTATTTCTTCAAGTGCAGAGGCAAAGGCTTCTATGGCGAGTTGTTCTTTTCCACCAACTTTAGTAGCGTATTCACGGAGCTTCATAGCCACCTCTAACTCAACTGCTCCACCACCAGGGCTTATCTTTGGTTCTCTAAACACGTTTCTCAAAACGTTGAGGGCATCTTTTAGGCTTCTCTCGATCTCGTCGAGCACCATGTCACTCGCTCCACGCACGAGTATAGTGACAGCTCTCGGGTTCTTGCATCCCTCGATAAAGACCATTTTATCATTTCCAATTTTTCTCTCCTCAACTAGGGCAGCGTACCCGAGATCCTCGGGCTTTAGGTCTCTTATACTACTAACAATCTTACCGCCCGTTGCTCTCTCTAGCTTCTCAAGGTCACTCCTCTTAACTCTCCTCACAGCTAAAATACCCTTCTTTGCGAGGAAGTGCTGAGCAACCTCGTCAATACCCTTTTGGCATATTACTACGTTAGCTCCAACCTCAGCTATCTTATCTACCATTTCTTTCAGTATTCTAGCCTCTTCGTCGAGGAATGCCTTTATCATCTCTGGGCTTGTTATGTTGATCTTGGCCGTTATCTCGGGCTTCTCTACTTCGAGAGCGGCGTCTAGTAGTGCTATTTTAGCGTTTTCAACTCTTCTAGGCATACCTGGATGTACAACTTCTTTGTCTATGACAATACCATATACTAGTTGAGTATCTAAGACGTTACCTCCCTTCTTCTTCTCGATTTTCACGTCATCGACTTTGAAGTCTCTTGTTCCATCTGGCTTTTTCTCCGAGACTGTGAGGGCAGCGTCTATGGCTATATCTGTGAGCTTGCTTGATATAACGTCTCCGCCAATGTACTTGCTGGCAATAGCTGTTTTCACGACTTTAGCGAGTTCTCCTCTATCTTCAATATTAACTGGTGCAGATATCTCTCTGAGTATTTTAATAGCCTCGCGTAGAGCTTTCGTGTAGCCTTCAATAATAATGCTCGGGTGTATATCCTGGTCTAGTAACTCCTCAGCCTTAGCTAAGAGTGTTCCAGCTAGTACAACAGCGCTCGTTGTACCATCTCCAACCTCAGCGTCCTGCGCCTTAGCGACTTCTACTAGTAGTTTAGCAGCTGGGTGTTGAACCTCCATTTCTTTCAATATGGTTGCTCCATCATTAGTTACAGTAATGTCTCCAAAACTATCAACAAGCATTTTGTCTAGTCCACGTGGCCCTAGACTAGTTTTGAGCACCTCAGCTAATGCTTTAGCAGCAGCGATATTTGCTCTTAGAGCATCACGTCCAACTGTTCTCTTAGTGCCCTCTTTTAGTATTAATACAGGTATTCCATATAAAGCCATAGTATGCACCCCTTGATGAGCCTTTAAAGGATATTTAAGTGACTTCTATATAAACTTTATTTACATAACTATGTCATTTTCGCACGCGAGCAAGTTAATATTTGTTACCTCGAGGTTATTCCGAGAATTAAGTTCGCATTTAATTAGGTGTGATTGCTAAAATACTAAGAGGGAGAATTAGGTTTGATGTGTAATGTATGAGTTAAAGAGTCGAGAGGAGTTTATTAGAGCCATTATAGGCAATGAAGTTGTACTTGTTGGCTTTTATGAGCCTGATGATACTGAGAGTAGAGTCTTTGATGAGTCTCTGAGAAGCCTAGAGAGAGTAATTGACCAGAGAATTTTAGTGTGTAGAGTTAACTTGAAAGATCACCCGGATTGCGGCATAGATGTTCCCCAGACGCCATCTATTAGAGTGTACTATAGGGGTGAGGTTATATTTGAGCAAATTGGGTGCTTAAGCACCGTTGACTTAAATGTTAACGTGATTAGACGTGGAATAAGGGACGTCTTTACTAAACACGCTATAAACATGAGGGTCTAGTTAACTAGACTTTCAACTCACGCGTGTTCACTTCCTCACTGATCTTTGAGGCCTCATTGGAAGTCAAGTGTATAAGGTATAAGACGCTATTCTCACGTCTAGCTCGAGGAGACTTCGGGTAGTAGACGCCCTTCTCTCCCACTAGAACATAGCCGTATTTTAAAACCTCTGTTAACTCTGCTACACTAGCTGACTTAATGTAAAGCTCGAACTTCTCGCTAAAACTCAGTGTACTTCTAATATACTCTTCTGTTACAACGTGTCCGCAAACACAGCAGGAGTTATCTGGTGTAATAGCGTTAAATCTGCACTTAGGGCACTCTATCATGCCTCTCGGCCCATATGTATTCCATATGTACCTTAAATGGTCAACCAGGTCTAGTCTTCCGTAGTGAACTGCTAACTTGTAGAGTCTCTCGACCTCGGGGATGAGTACTCTCGAACCGTGCATAACTAAGTACTCCAATTGCTGAGGAGTAGGTTTACTCAGTAACTCAAGGAGTTTTGAGACAACATACTCAAAAAGGGAGGAAAGATTACGCCTTATCTTCTTCAAGATCACATCGGCACTCGGCTTACTACTGTACTCTGAAGTTAACATCTCTACAACATCTCTTATAATCTGCCTAGATGTCTCTAGTGGCAAGCCGAGGTCATCTGTAAGTGAGAGTAGAGTACAAATAGGAGCATATAGTTCTTCAACGAGTCTATCAATATCCTGTTTCTTCAGGCCACTAGGTTTTCGCCTAGTCTTCTTAGAGGTCTTATAGCTAGATACCTGTGATTGTAGCGTTAATGTACCCTGAGACCTCTTCTCCACTTTAACCTCTCTACCCCTAGGACCTTTACTGGCATGAGACACTTCCCCCTCAGTACTGCTGGCTTTTTTCTTTCTGGGAATTTCCCGTCACCAAGTATTAAAAGTTAGTTTTAAAATAGATGCGTATTAATCCTCCTGGCTGAGTGCTTTACCTATAAAGTAGCTTAATATAAGATTTGCTACATTGCGCTTCGACCTGAGCTTCTCAAGGTAAGCCACTATATCGTTTACACTGCCTTTACCGCGTAGCACTTCTACTTTTATCTCTCTCGCAATTGTGTAGAGGAGCTTCTCGTAGTCCTTATATCCCTCTACTTTGTCACTGTAGTACTTGTTAACAAGATCGTCGATTATATCCCCCACAGCACTGTCAATGTAGTCTACGAGTTTACGTTTATACTGGCTTCTCATGTCTTTCACACTTGTGTTTAATACACGTATTAACGGGTTATTAAGATTCAAGCACTCGGCTTCACATTGAGAACATGTGGTGTATACTTTTCCCCTGTCTTGCTCAGTGTTAGTTTTAAAACACCAGCATTGCTAAGCCCGTAAACAGTACTAGCAGTGAAAACCGTGAACACGCGTTCTCCGTGATGAGTCTCTACGCCATTTACAGCTTCATGTCCCCTAATAATATAAGAGCCTCTAATAAGACTCAGCATTTTCTCAGTTATTTTCCTGCCAAATAGTACTCCTGCTCCTCTAGGTGAATCCATGTACTCAGAATCGCTCTCAATAGGATCACTCCACAGTATATCCGCTAGTACAGTGTCTGAGAATTTTTCACTACCTACTTCTAAAGCCTCTTGCCAGGTATTACTAACTAGTACTCTTCGTGGAGGACCCCCATGTAGGGCTATGAAGAAGCCCTCAAGAATAGCTGCTAGCGGTAGGTTTTCAAATAGACTTAGTGACACAGCGTAAATATCACGCCATTCAGGGCCAAATCGGCTCTCTAAGAGATATGGATAGTCATGTGGATAGGGAATTAGCCACTCTGGGGGCTCGTGATTACCCCGCAATAGCACAACTCTATCTGGAAAAGAACTCTTAAGAGATAAAACTAACGCTAAGGTCTCTAGCTGGTAATCTCCACGGTCAATATAGTCTCCTAGAAAAACCACTATGCAGTCATCGAGGAGGTCGCTCCACACAGTTCTAAGCACGCTCCGCGTAGCCATGAGATCTCCGTGTAAATCTCCTATAAAAACAAAGCAGGATGCACTGGGTAAGATGATTACGCCGGGTTTTAATACGTCACCTCCTCTTGGAGGCCTCTTCACGTTGCTCGCGGAATCACTAAGAAGCTCTTTGTACTTACCGGGTTTCCCGGATACTACTATAGCGGAGTTCACGAGGTCTTCAAGCGCTCTCTTCAACAGGATCACGCGTGAATGCCTAGATCAGTACGCTCGTGCACAGTCATTTATCCTCAACTCTTATCTCATCACTACTTGCTCGGTTTAATGCCTTTAAATCACTACTCATTGCCGGAGGTACTCCTCATCGCTATTTTAACTTATGTTTAAGAGCTCTTTTAACTTGTACCTGACGCGTTCGGCTACTAATTTACCATCTACGCTTCCGCGGACACTCTTCATGACTTCCCCCATTACAATGCTAAATGCCTTCTCAGGCTTCTCCAATAATCTACTCTTCACTTTTTCAATAACGCTGACTATGAGGGTGTCTAGGTCTTCTATGCTAAGCCTCTTTATTCCCAAGGTGTTCACGGCATCTAATGCGCGAACACCTGGATTTTTAGCTAAGTAAGCTAAGATGTCTGAGATAGCCTCTTTCGCTATGATGCCCTCAGCAAGGAGTCTTATAACTTCTTCGATATTGTCCTCGCTGAGGTTGTCTACGGGGACACCTTCTCTCCGCAACATAGGTATGATGTTTACCAGTATTGAGGCTATAATTGAACACGGGATTTTCACACAGTACTTATCAGCGAGGTATTCATAGAAGTCTAGCATTAGGTCGTTTAGTAAAGCTGTTGCTAGCTCTTTACTCAACTTGTGTTTCTCTATGAGACGCCTATACTTTACATCAGGGTGTTCTGGAATATACTTCGATGCCTCCTCTAGGATATCCCCCGTTATCAGTACAGGTGGAATATCAGTTTCAGGATACATGCGCGCGGCTCCAGGTCTCGGCCTCATGTACTTTGTTGTACAGTCAGGGTTTGTAGCCCTAGTCTCCTCTGGTATTCCAATAATTGCGTAAGAGGCTCTCTCAGCAACAGCTAGTAGAGCCTTCTCGGCCCTGTCTCTACTATCAGCAACTATTACAATAGCGTCTCTAGCTGGGTCAGCGCCAGTAACTGAGTACAACTTCGCCACCTCGCTCTCAAGTATGCCATACCCTGGTAGCTCATCAGTGTGGAAAATCCCTCCAACACCACTCCACGCCTTAGCGTAGTCGCTGAGCTCTGTTCCAAATCTTCTATTTGGCTGTATAGTCCTCGCGAGTACGCCTCTAAAACCCGGTAATACTATTGCAGAGACAACTCCTCCCCTCTCAAGGGCTTTTCTAATAATCTTAGACAAAGTGTTCTTAAAGACCTCAGTGACATCTATAACCTTAGGCTTTATGCCTTCCTGGGTTAAACCCCTCGCTTTCAGCTCATCACGTATTTTGAGGAGTTCAAGTTGCCTCTTAACCTCGTACTCTACTACAAGGGGTATCATGTAAAGGTGCTGTATTCCCTTGATCTCTGTTTTAGCACCCCCTGTAATACTGACGTTAATGTCCTGCCTTATGCTTCCAAGACCCCATTTAGCTTTACCTGTTAATCTAACTAGTTGACCTATTTTCAACGCGGCTTTGAGAGCAAGCTCTGGAGAATCAATGTCTGGGCTAGTAGCGATTTCAACCAGCGGTATTCCGAGCCTGTCAAGCATGTAGACTACTTCAGTATCGCTCTCTTCTACTTTCCTGGCAGCATCCTCTTCTAAGCAGAGAGTTTGTATACCTATTTTTCTCCCTTCAACTTCAATGTAGCCGTTGAGGGCTATTAGGGCTGTTCTCTGGAAGCCGCTTACATTGCTCCCGTCAATTACAATTTTCCTCATAACGTGGACTTCATCCACGATTCTCATTCTGAGTGCTCTGGCAATTGCGATAGCGATTAGCAGTGACTCCTTATCTAGTTGATGTGGGGGCTCCTCATCAGCCTCTACGAGGCAAGCTTCATCCCGGGGAATAAGGTAGCGGTAGGCTTTCCTCTTACTCCACTCTAAGAGGGTTGCTGGGTCTACTTCTCCTATTTCACTCCTAGCTGGTCTTAGGTGCCTACATAGTTCTCCGCTATGACTTACAGCTAACCTGGTGGGGCATGGGCAGAAGAGCTTTCTCTTAGTGTTTAATTGTACGTGTATTTCAAGTCCTACTTTAAGACCAAGCGACTTGTAATCTAAGGTCTCAGAGCTACTCATATGCCCACCTCGGATAGAGTTCAAGTGTATGTCTCTCGTTCAGTTCTCCCACGAGGTTCCTCGTAATCCACGATTTAACCTCAGCTAAGTCACGCGTTATTGAGCCGAGAATCCAAGACAACTTGACATACGCTACTTCTGGAAGCATGTCTCCTCCCGGTATAACTCCCGCTTCTAGTAGCCTACGACCAGTACTATACACGTTTAAATTAACATGTCCAAATAGGCACTGGCTAGTCATTACAACTGGTATGCCGCTGTCAATAGCCCTCTTAATCGAGTCAATAACTCTATTGGCTATGTGCCCTAGACCTGTACCCTCAATTACTAATCCGTGAAAGCCCTTATCCACTAAGAAATCAATGATCTCACTCTGTATTCCTGGATACGACTTCACAAGTGCAACTCTCTCATCAAACTTATTTCTGAGAATAGGTGTTTTACCATGGTCTCTGTGCTCAATTATTCTACCTATAATCTTGATTTCCCGTTTAACCGGATCTACGTGAGCTATGGG
>JAJHRJ010000010.1 GCA_020832865.1 Desulfurococcaceae archaeon | reverse complement strand
TGAGATCTCTGGACTTCTAGCAGTATTTATCTACGAGTTACTACTAATTTCCCGGTTACGAGGTATTAAGGGATTTCTATTAGGCTTAAGACTATACGCTGTTTTCACAGTGTTAAGCTCCCTTGTATTTCTAGCTAGTAGAATACTGGGTATGCTTGCACCAAACCCCATCACTATTCCCGTTGCCGCACTGAGACTCATAGTCCTATTTACTGCCCTGTCATTACTATTTCAAGCTATTTCACTCGGTGAGTGGAGGACTATACTGGGAAAACTCGGGTTAAAAACCATTAGGGAGGTCTATACGCTAGTACTGCTTCAGCTTCCAATAGTGCTATATTACCTATCAGAGTCGGCAGTAACAATAAAGTTAAAGTATAAGGGGAAGAGACTACATAGAATAGCAATCCCACTTATACTCCTCACCGCATACACCTCTAGAAGCGCTCTTGAATCCCGTATTATTTACGGAGAAAACCCAGCTGAGAACTTAAAGCTAAGCACTAAAAGAGATATAGCACTCTACCTATCTACACTACTCCTCATATTTCTAGTCTTACTACTACAGTATGTGATCTAACCTCCTCTACTCTCTTAAAAAGCAAGATCTTACTAATTTGTAGTGTAATGACAAAGAACTAGAGATGTCAGCCTGGGGTTCGAGGATCACGGCTCACCAGCGGCAGGGCGTCATCACGTGCTCTATATTCAACATATGTACATGGGATAATAAGTCTAATAAAACAAGTGAGAGCACATTCCTAGTCGTGTGGAGGCCTCTCGGGGCATATCTTTGTAACTAATGACTCTAATATCTCGATATATTTAACTCCGTGATCTGGTATAATAGCTACTGTGTCACCTTTCAAGGCACCTTTCTCGGCGAGTTTTCTTAGAGCACTCAACACAGCACCACTACTTAGACCTATCAGTAGCCCATCGCTACGCGCAACTTCAAGTATAGTGTTAAACGCCTCTTCGAGACTAATATCCTCTACTCCACTTAGATCAGAGTAGCGAATCCACTTCATTCCAGTTTCAATTCTTCTTAGTCCAGGTATAGTAGAGCCCTCAGCAGGCTGTACACCATATACCTCTACATTACTGTACCTATTCTTGAAGTATAGTGAAATAGCTGACATGTGGCCTGAAGTGCCTAGTCCACCAATAATAGCTCTTGGTATAATACCAGCATTCCTGAGCTGATAATCTATTTCCTTAGCTGTATACTGTAAGTGAACAATAAAGTTTAAGTCGTTTTCAAATTGGTTAAGTACAACAGCACCATCACGTGTAGCTTCTAGTAATACACTATCAATCATGGAGACTGTTAATGGACTCTCTTTTCTCACAACATCCGCTCCCATAGCCATGAACAAGTAGTCTACGCATCTCTGTACAGTTGAGGGTAAATATACTCTTACCTTAAGAGCATAATAGTTCGCTAGGCCCACAAGCCCTAGACCAGTGTTAGTTGATGTCGCCTCATACAGTACTCTCGACTTCAAGTTTCCTCTCTCAATAGAGTTTACGAGCATAAACCACGCTATTCTGTCCTTGATACTGAGACTAAATGGGTGATACCACTCTAATTTAGCCCAAACTCGCACACCGAGATCACTAAGATACTTCAACCTCACAATAGGAGTAGGCACATCTCTCGCGACGAGATCTACTACACTACTATACACCCTCACTGTTGAGCCAATCACATTATGATAGAAGTCTAAGTCACTTAACGAGACCTCTACTTCAACGTTACCATAGCTCTCGGCAACGGGAACAAGGCGTGGGCCAAGAGCCCATAGAGCATTGTAAAGCTCTTGGTCTTCACTAATAACTCTAAACTCTCCATTAACACGTAGAGGACGAGTACTCCACCTCCTCAATACGCTTTTCAAGATATCAATGTACCTCTCTAGCTCTAAGAAATTACCTCTAACACTACTAAGAGGTATGTACTTAAGCTTGACCATTTTGAGCCCCTTAAACTCTAAATAACAGTGTTATACTAACATTCTATATTTATCACGCACTTTAATATACTCATGTATCGTTGTATATAGCTTGGCTATTGTGAGGACAAATATTACAATTTACAATGCAAATTATCCATAAGAGTTGATTTAAATTATGGAAAGGAATGAGTTATGAAAGAGACTCCTCTTTTATAAGCTGTGTAAGTCTCTTAATACCCTCTTCAATATCGTTTTCTGGTACCATAGAGAAGTTTAATCTAATTACACTCTTTCCGGAGTTGTCTGTAAAGAAAGGTGCTGCTGGTATTACAGCAACAGAGTACTTCTCTAATGCCTCCTCGCTGAATTTCCACCCGTCGATGTGACTAGGTAGCCAGAGTAGTATAAACATGCCTGCTATAGGCTTTGTGTGTTTTAATTCAGACATGTACTCCGCTATGGCTTTAAGCATTAAGTCGCGTTTTCTCTTATAGGTCTCTACAGCCCTGCCTCTAATGTCCTCGAAGAGATTTCTTCTCAGTATTTGCAACACTAGTAGTTGAGAGGGTACAGGTGGACACATGTCTGTAGGTCCCTTTGCGACTCTAAATTTCTCAGCTAATTCCTCAGGTAAGTGTAGCCAGCCTATTCTCAACCCTGTGCCGAGTACCTTACTAAATGATCCCGCGAAAATAACTCTTCCTTCAGAGTCCATGGATTTAAGAGACTTAACTTCTAATGGCTCGTAGACTAGGTAGTTATATGCACCATCTTCTACTACTAGTAAGTCGTGCTCACTGGCAATTTCCAGGAGGTGTTTTCTCCTATCATTACTCATTGTTATTCCCGAGGGGTTTTGCCCTGTCGGAATAGTATATATTAGCTTGACAACTCTACCATCCCTCTTAAGCCTCTTAACAGTGACCTCTAATTCACCTGTATCTAATCCATTCTCATCTATTTTGACACCTGTAACTATTGCACCCCACTGCTTCCAGTCGAGAATAGTGTTCACGTAAGAGGGGTTCTCTGTTAACACTACCTCACCAGGATTCAACATTAATCTAGCTACAAGGTCTAGGGCTTGACTACCACCAAGCGTTACAATAATGTTGTCTACTGTGGACTCTACCCCCTCATATCTCCTCATAAAAACCGCTATTTCCTCTCTAAGCTCTAAAACACCCTCAGTTGGAGAGTAGTTAACAGACCTCTTATCCTCAAAAACCTCTCTTGCTAACTCAGCATAGAGCCCCCTAGGTATAACGTCGGGATCTGGCTCACCAGCTGCGAAACTTATAACTCTCGTTTCACGAGACTTCTTCGCTATTTTAGAGACCATTTCACGAATAGGACTCGGCTCAATATAGCTCACTCTACCGCTGAGAAACCTCGAGTAGTCAATTCTCAATAGTGTCACCTCTAATATAGGAGTCGAGTCGACTTTAAGGAGTATATATCTTGTTTTTAAAAGTAGTAAACTTATTCCACGCTGTGTGAGCTAGAAAACCAGCTGTGAGAACAGGCTCATTATCCTTAAACGCGTCTTCTCTGTAGTGTTGAGCTACTACCTCTCCTACAAATAAGCTATGATCACCATATACGCGCTCATCAACAACTCTGCACTCTAAATTAGCTAAGGCTCCATCTACGATTGGAGTTCCCACTCTGCTTGCCTGTTTAAACCTCAGCTTCGTCTTCTTCAACTTCTCTGGGCCGTGCTCACTGCCTATTATCCAGACATCACGTAACATGTCGAGACTAGGAACTGCTACTACGAATTCACCGTATTTCTTAATTAACCTGTATGTATACCGAGTTGGCGCAATAGCGATAGCGACCATGAAGGGATCTGCAGAGACAACTGTAACCCAGTCGGCAGCCATAGCGTTGACTTCTTCACCAAGTTTACCTGAAACAATGAGGTATGTTCTAAGAGGGTAAAGTAATCTATACAAGTAAACTCCCCATGCTTAAGGAAACAAAGCTGAGAATATAAAGGTAAATTAGGAGTACCCGCAGAGAGATCACTAACACCTCCTTGAGAATTAAAATTAAAGTAAAAAAGAGTAGTTAAAGGACATATCTATAAAAATACTCTACTTGAAAGCACTCCTCTTTCTAAGTTCATCAATAAGAGCGAGTATTCCAGTTATTAAGAGATATATTCCAATTAGTATAGCTACTAGTTCCTTCCATACTAATACTAGAATACCGAATAATATCATTAAGATCGCTATTATTAATCTCGGCACACTTATACCGAGGTATTTCTTAAATAACTCTTCGGCTTTTTTCTCAGCCATATTCTACACCGTAAATAGCACATGGAGTTTTTTGTTAATAAATTTTTCCCATTAGAACTTCTCTAGCTGAGCCATGCTTTAACAATTAGCCTTATTCTACTAGCTGTTCTAGCCGCGAGGTCTGTTATAATTTCCAGCATTTCACTCAGGCTGTAAACAAGGAGCTGCATAGCGTAAGGTCTAATAGCATCGCTGAAATCCAGCATTAACCCCCTGTTCTTAAGCTGTAGTTCATCTGCCTTCTCCTCTAGTTTAATTACCTCTTTAAAGTTCTCGTCAAGCTTACTGTACTCGCCTAGTATAAAGCTCGTAAAGCTCTCTGCTAGTATAGATATACTATTAGATGCTGTGTACGCTAGCTCTATTAGCCCCTTTCTCAGCTTCTCAGGGAGCTCTAGGAACGGTAATATTGTAAGCTCACGCGCAGTCTCCTTTATACTATCACCGATCTCGTCTAACATATTTATTAGTAATAAAACCTCCTCTTTAAAACCCGGATCCGTACTAGTATTAGCAACACCCTCTTCAATATTGGTTTTAATCTCTCCACTCTTATCTAGAAGCCTAATTACATCTGCGAGAAGAGACCTCGACTCCCCTATGCGCATATCGTTTAATAATGTAATAGCACGTGTGAAATCGCTCGCTGCATTCTTAACTACCTCAGCGTAATTTCTTAACAAGTCGATTAGCTCGCGGGGAAGCACGTCGGAGAGCAGTAGTTTCAAGCTACAGCCCCATGTTCTAGTAATATTCTTCAAGCTTTATATGCTGGTATGGTTTAGAGAGTAGTAAGAGGGGCTTAAGAATGAAGATCAAGCTCCCAGAGCCAGATAAGTCTAAGCCTCTCGCTAAGCTCCTAGTGAAGAGGAAGAGCAGTAGAAAATACACGTTGTCTCCGCTTAAACTAGAAGAGCTATCTCAGCTCCTCTGGGCTACTTACGGCTTAGTCAACTCTCGTAGACGCGTAGTACCATCAGCTGGTGCAACTTATCCTGTTGAAGTCTACGTGTTTGTGAAGAATATTGAGGGCTTAAAACCCGGTATTTACAAGTACAATGAGCATGAACACTCACTAATACTACTGAAAGAAGGGGATTACTCTAAAGAGCTCTCCTACGCCTGTCTTAACCAAGACTGGGTATACACCGCACCCGTGAACATTGTTATTGTGGCCTTGTATGAGAGGACTACAAGCTGGTATGGTGAGAGAGGCTTAAGGTATATTTACATGGAGGCTGGACACATAGGGCAAAACATATACCTCACCTGCGCGGATTTAAATCTGGGTACTGTCGCCGTGGGCGCTTTCCACGACGAGGAGATTAAGAGGATAATTGGCCTCGGAAACGAGTACATAGTCCTCTACGTGTTCCCGGTAGGTAAGATTCACTAGTGTAATTACACTATGGTTTACCGGACTTTGAGAGAATCATACCTGGAATTGTAACTGTTAATGCCGCATACCTTCGCCTGTGATAGAGCTTAATACTCCTAATGTAAACTACGTAATCGGGTTTTTTCAGTGAAACCGGCCTATTAATCTTCTCAGCTATGACTCTAATAGCGTCCATTGTATGTGCTGGTAGCCTCGTTTCAGCCCAGTATAGCCTTCCGTGAAGTGTAACTCTAAAAGTACTCTCTGGTGGTATTTTACTATTAGCTAACTCAGCGGCTTTATCAGCAACCTCCTCAACATAAGGATTCACAACAGCATCTACAGGGATAACTCTGTATAAAACCTGTATGTTACTGGCGTACTCTCTCAGAGCTCTCACAAAATCATATGGATTTTCTACTCTTAGTAGTATAATAGATGGGGCTCTATCAACTAGGACATAGTTTATACCGGCTTGTCTAATCCTACTCAGAATAAACCTGTAGTTATCTATTCCATGCTCATGTGTAATAATAATGTTAAAACTCACGCGTA
This sequence comes from Desulfurococcaceae archaeon, assembly GCA_020832865.1. The sequence goes on along the minus strand of JAJHRJ010000010.1, from coordinate 4,345 downwards.
AATACCCTCAACACGCTTAAATAGCCCTTGAAGTATATTCTAATAGCACAATTTAAAGGTGCTTTAGCTACTTGAAAGCCCAGTTTAGGTGTGATTCTATTATAGTGTATGGGACAATGAGCTACAATGAGCTAAAATACCTCTTAGATGAAATCACCCCTATTCTCCTCACTCACGGCTATAAGCCTAGCTACTACTTCGAGGGATCACCGGTTACTGGGTCAGAGGGGCTAATTGTAACAATAAAGTTTGAGAAGCCGTTATCAGAGGAGGTTCTCTCTCTCATTAAGAGATTAATGAGGGTCTTTGGAGTAGAAATATGTGGCGATACTCATGAGTGATGTTGACGTCTTAAACTGGGTTTTAGGAGAAATCTCTAAGGGTAATAGGGTCGCTCTATTGACAATTATTGGTAAAGAAGGTAGTGGGCCTAGAGATATAGGTGCTTTAATGGCTGTCTCTAGTACAGGGTCTAAGTATGGTACAATTGGTGGGGGTGAACTCGAGAATATACTGGTGAAAGAGGCTCTCAGTGCTCTAAGCGAGAATAAGCCAAGACGCGTGAAGCTTGCTCTTAGACCTGAGAATATCCCTGAAGACGCTATTAAGACAAAAATGCTGTGTGGTGGAATAGTAGAAGTGTTTATTAACGTGATAAGCCCTAAACCAAGGCTCATCTTAATTGGTGCTGGGCACGTTGGTAAGCCTCTGGGAGACTTAGCTAGTATACTTGGTTTTAGAGTAGTTGTTATTGATAGAAACCCTGATTTAGCTAATAGTGCGAGATACCCATATGCTGAGAGTATTCTAGTAGGAGAAATCGCTGATAATCTAAGTAAACTAGAGTTCACAGAGAGCGATATCGCTGTTATAGCATATGGAGAAGTTGAGACAGACTACCAGGCTCTTAGACACTTAGTAACACGTGGCTTTAAAGGACACATATGGGCACTGTGTAGTAAGAGGAGGGCTCAGTGGATGTTGGAGAAACTCAAGTCCGAGGGAATAAGCCTCGAGGATTACAAGGGGAGATTACACATGCCCGCTGGACTAGATATAGGGTCTGAGACTCCAGCGGAAATCGCTGTGAGCATAGTAGCTGAGGTTATCTGTGAGATGAGGAAGTGCCATAAGCCTGTTAAGTCACTCAGTTTACTTTCAACTTAGCTCTTTAAGAGACTGCTCTCACTACTTTTAACATCTCGTCACGGTTGAGTTTAACTACTTTTAAATAGCTATCAGCGAGCTTCTCTAGGCTCTTATTTTCCCCCATAACCATTACCACTATTAGCTTAGTCTTAGTCTTATTTAGCATTAATTTAACTGGTTTTTCGACAACTCTATCTATACCGTCTGTTATGAGGATCACAGTATTGTGCTCTGTACTCTTCGCACTAATATCCTGTAGAATTGTCAGTAGTGCTCTAGTAATGTCTGTTCCACCACTGCTCTTAACTCTTGCAATATACTCAAAGAGAGCTACTACTTCACTACTCCGCGGCTTTCTCCCCACGCTGTGCAGACTATAGGGGTGACTATCAAAAAACCTAACGCTAAACTCACGGCGTGATCTCAGCGTTTTCATGTAGAGCGCGAGAGTTACCGCTTTAGCCCACGTCATTTTCTCACCACTCATACTCCCACTCTTATCAACTAAAACATAAACTCCTCCTGGCTTGCGCTTAGCCATTTTAGTGTATAATAGTAATCTTCGCTGAGCAAGCCTCGTGTAGAATAAGTCATCTGGATATGCTAAGCTCCTAGGCGCAAGCCTCTCTAAGTCAAATCCTAGCTCAAATCCCATTTTCTCACCTCTCTTAGAGACAATGTAGTCTCTGTGCAACCCCAAATCCTCTGCTGAAACCCCTCTCAGCACTCTAAGTATAGCTGTTACATCAGCATTACGCGCTAGTCTTATAAGGTCAAGTCCATAATCCTCTGTCGAGAAAATACTTAAAGTACCAGGCTCTAAGCCCTCAATAACCATCTTAACACTTTTCACTTTCTCGATCTCTCTACTAGTTGACTCAATAGCCTTCTCAATAGTGCTACGTAACCTATCACTAGTAGTAATGCCTCTCTCCCCAGACCTAGATGCTAATGTTAAGTTCCTCGAGTACTCTGAGAGCAGAATAGCTGCACCAATAGTGCTTAAAAGAGGATCAAGAATAGTTTTAGCTCTTATTTTCTGGCCACTACTTGAGCTGAGAACAGTCTCTACTATGAGCCTAGAGACCTCATTGAGAGCATTCTCGTCTACAACTGGTGCTGGGAGGTATAAAGAGTAGTAAGTGTCAGCGAGAACAACGTCATCTAGTTTTAAACTTCCATCACACAGTATCTCAGCTAGTCTCTTAACCCTGAATGCTCTATATCGCGTTAAGGGGCTTGAATAATCTACTCCTCTTAAAACACCACGCGTGTTCACAGAATAAGCCTCCTCTTAATAGCTTCTATTGTCTCCTCGACTTCAACTAGCACTTCTAGTGCTCTCCTCTTAACACTATCATCGAGACTTGTGTTTAATAGTCTCTTCAACTTATCTCTAGCTCTCTCAAGCCCCCTCATATACTCTACTAGCCTAGGGTCTAGATCTGTTCTCCGCGCGAGAAGCCCTTTAACCTCCGCAATATTGCTCTCTACTTCCGCGATCTCCTCTAGAACGCGCTCTCTTAAATTAGCCTCCTCGAGGAGGACAATATAAGTCTTCTCAGCTTCTTCAAGCGTCTGCGGAGCCACGTATTTTAATACTAATAAGTCCTCTTCAATAGCCCTCGTCCTACCATGTAGTAGGCTGTGTGCAGCTATTACCTTTAGCGCTTTACCCTTTCTCCTGTCTGATATGTGTACACCCTGATCCTCTATAGCCGCGTAGAGCTTTACGAGTTTAGGTTTAATACTCGACAAGTCAACGCTAAATATAGCTGTGTGTATCTCCTTGAGATCATGCATAGAGAACACGGGCTCAGGAGCTCTATAACCCTCTCTCTCAATTCTCCACGCGGCTTCTAGTAACGCCTCCCACTTGTCTTCGCTAACTGGCTTTACAAATTGCCTCAATAAGAACCTGTCGTACAGGGCACGATACTCTGGTTCATCTGGAACACTGTTACTAGCAGATATTAGTGTCCACAGTGGTACCTGGATTTCTCTATAACCATCATATATGATTCTCTCATTCATTAACGTGAGAAGCGTGTTTAGTATTGCTGAGCTAGCATTAAATATTTCGTCGAGAAAGGCTATTTCAGCCTCTGGTAGCTTATTACTAGTTACTCTAATGTACCTCCCCTCTCTCAGCGCGGCTATGTCTAGTGGGCCAAATAACTCGTCTGGATCAGTATACCTGGTTAACAAGTACTTGAAGAACTTCGCCTTAATGAGGTCAGCTGCTCTCCTAGCCATAGCAGACTTTGCTGTTCCGGGTTCACCGATAAGTATAGCGTGCTCAGCTGTTACTACAGCTAGTGTTATTACAAGTGACTCCTCTTCTCTACCAATAAAGGGCTTTTCAAGCTCTTCCTTAAACCTCTTAATTAAAGCTACTATTTTACCATCGTCTAACTGCAAGAATAAGCACCTATAAACTCCCTGTTTTACCGTGTTATTAGTATGTGAGCTCACCATTAGTGAATATATTATACCTAAATATATTTATCATGACGCGTGATTAACCTGTGTGGAACTGCTATATACTAATACTAGAGCTACACGAACCCTGCAGTATAGTAGTTGCTAGTAGGAGAGTAGAGCTCAAGCCCGGTGTATACTTCTATATAGGCTCAGCTCGGGGACTTGGAGGAGCCTTAGCACGCATTACTAGACACTTAGCACGAGAGAAGAAAGCTTGGTGGCATATTGATAAACTCTTAGCTTGCCCTAAATGCAGAGTTCACGGAGTACTTTTAGTAAAGGCTGCAAGCTGTGACTGCGAGGTGGAAGTGTCTCGTGCACTTAGACACAGACTTAGTGGGGTCGCTAAGTTTGGCTGTAGTGATAAGAGATTCGACTACTCTCACCTTTACAGATGTAATAGTGATATTGCTGAGTGCTCAGTATACCTATACTCTCTCCTCGAAAAAGTAGAGTGCCTTATTGACCTAGTCTATGCTGAGCTCTAATTGCGAGTGTTCACGTGAACAGTTAAGTATATAAACCCTTCAATCACTACTCCCTACGACCAGGTAAATTCGAGTTGAGTCGAAATATGGGTTTAGGTCAGAGTAGGGAATCAACGGGAACATCGAGCTCAGTAAGCATCCTTGAACTCCGTCCTGGAATGGAAAACGTAACTGTAAGGGTTAAAGTGCTTAGCGTTGGTAAACCACGAGTTATTGAGACTAAG
>JAJHRJ010000009.1 GCA_020832865.1 Desulfurococcaceae archaeon | reverse complement strand
CCCTAGGGAACTAGCCGGGAATCCCCATAGTGTTCCCTATACCCGCGATCACGACTGTAGAGCCCTCTGGCACAGCCTCTTTAATTATTCTCTCAATATTCTCAACCACGGCGCCGACAGAATCGTAAATCTTCTTCCTCATAGTAGTTAATGCCTCTCTAATATTCATTTTAACTACTAGGGCTCTTAGCGGTATATTATACTTAGCTGCTACTCTCTCTATAGCTATTTTCTCGGGTCCCGGGTCTCCTATAGCCGCGCCAACACCCTCAACTATTAAACCTGACTCCTCACCCTCCAGCTTCAATGCCGCGTCAACAGTTAAAATCATATTAACACGGCCTCCTAGCTCCTCTACAATCCTACTAACAACAGCACCAGGGTGTCCAACATTGCTTCCAGGACCTTCTGCCTTCACAATTATAAGCCTCCTATTCTCGTACATAGCCTCTAGTACGCTTGTATCGTCAATAACTCTCCTAGATATAACATTACACTTCTCAGCGAGTACATATGCCACGAGCGGCCCAACACCATCACCAACAGGCTTTCCATACATGAAGGAGTCTAAGGCCTCATGATACGTCTTAACCACTTTAAGGATCTGCGGCATTAAGTACATTAACTGCATTAATACTATGTAGTTCTCCTCCTTCTCGCTTTGAATAGCATAGTGTCTAAGAACTCGGTATATCAGGCCAATTGCTGCTACAATAGATAGTGAGGACTCAACAAGACTACGCTCATACTTACCGAGATTGGGGAGATATTTACCAATTACCTGTCTAGTAGTGTCCTCTGTCACTCTAAGTAAGTGATCCATTCGTTTAATAATATCTGTAGGCTCTATGCTTACAGGCTCTATAATAAAGAAGTCTACTAGCCTAGACACTAATTCTTCAGGCGTCGTTAATCCCATATTACGCAGCATACTCTTTACTCTGAACTTATCTTCCTCAAATATACCTTTAATGAGATTAAGCTTCGACTTTATAACTAGAACCCACAGTTTAATCTGTATTCGCTGATAAAGCCCAGTAAGCATCAACAATAGTAAAACTAGCCAGATGACCTGTATTAGAAATGATGCATCTAGATCAGACACTTAAACCACCATTCAACCAGGTAAGTAGAGAGAAGTGGACCGGCCGGGATTTGAACCCGGGACCTCCGCCTCTCTTCGATCCCGGTGACGTGTAGGACCGTGCAAGGGCGGCGCTCTTCCAGGCTGAGCTACCGGCCCACCACTATAGTCATTGTCTACTCCTAGGGGTTTAAAAATAGACACAGTACTTCTACCTGGTAATTCTAGCGGTCATTAACTCCTCGAGTAGCTTAGTAGTCTCTCTACTAGAAAACAGCTTGACTTTAATATCCTCTAGCATTTTCACGAGCGCCTCTGCAGTAGCGTTTTTTAAGTCAAGTGGGTGTAGTTCACCTCGAGAATACACAGCCTCTAACTCCTCTACGCTGTGTAGGTCTAGTGGCCCCCCGTACTGACTCGGCCTCTCGACGTGTAGCACAAATCCTGGTTGCTGAAAGAGAAGGTGCTTATTTATCTCAATGACAGGATTAAACTCTAATACTCGGGGAGGACAGTAAGCTGAGAGAATCTTACTTCTAATAGTCTCCGGGGAGTCGTGTATAAATATTGCTGTCTCAGGCTTACTCTTACTCATCTTAAACTCAGAGACGACTTCATCTATATCTACACTACTATTCTGGAGTGTTTTCTTGGGAGAACCCTTAATACTCGATATTATAGGAGTGTGAAGAGCTATTGGCTTCTTTAAATTAAGCTTCTCAGCTAGGTCTCGCGCCAACATGTGAGCTTTTCTCTGATCTAACCCGCCTAGTGCAATGTCTAGGTCTAAATAAAATATATCTGTAACCTGCATTAACGGGTAAATAAGCTTAGAGAAGTCAGACTCCGCCTCACTAGTCACTCTACCCATTATAGTAAGCGCACGCTTAACCCTCGCGAGACTAGTGCTCTTGGCTAGCTTAATTAGCAGAGCCCAGTACTCCTTTGAGCTCACAAGCTCCTCTGCGTCAACATACCTGATCCGCGTTTCTGGAACACCCACAGCCTCTAATACTCTCCTAGTATACTTCGCAGCTTTTCTAATAAGATCAAGGTCTCCACCGAGCTTGTCATTTATATATGCGTGCCACGTCGCCTCGAGAATATAAAACTCTACTCCCACATCTACTAGGTCTCTTACTTTAAACATCCAGACAAGCCAACCTATGTGTACTAAGCCACTAGGCTCAAAGCCAAGATAGCCTCTTGGCTTCTCCTTTTCTACTAGTAGCTTTACGAGATCATCTCTAGTCACGATCTCCACAATGTTACGTGTAATGACTTCTATTCTCTTCTCTAAATCCATACTATTAGTATCCCTATTCACGTCTCAAAAAATTCTCCTAGACAACTAATGTCTAATATACCTTGATGCCCTGTGCTAGGGGTATGTGAACACCTCTCCAGGCTTTAGTACTACGACTCTACTCTTTGTTTTCTCTTCAACAAGTCTCTTAAACAACGCAGGGTCTGCCTGAATAACTGGAAATGTATTATAGTGCATAGGTATCACTACTTTAGGTTTAATTAACTCTACTGCCTTTACAGCTTCACGTATACCCATTGTGAAGTGGCCGCCAATAGGGAGCATTGTAATATCTGGTGAGTAGAGCTCTCCGATCAGCTCCATTTCGCAGAATAAGCCCGTGTCCCCAGCGTGGTAAAAGCTCACATCACGTCCTTTCACGTAGAACCCGACTGGAACACCGCGATTACTACTATGAGTAGCTGGTGTAAGAACTACTTCGAGGTCTGAAATTCTCAGGGGTCCTCCAATATTCCCACCAATGCTCTTCACTTTCTCCTGCGACGCGTACTCTGCGATCTCGTAGACGCTTACTATTACCGCTCCAGTCATTTTAGCCAGCTTTATTGCGTCGCCAATGTGGTCGCCGTGGTCGTGTGTAACTAGTATATAGTCGACTTTCCTCTCCTCGAAGTCTCTCAGCTTAACTGGGCTAAGAGGGTTCTCTACCCAGGGGTCAATGAGTAGTGTCTTAACAGAGCCGTCTAGGCCTGTAATAGTCACCTCGAAGAAGCTGTGTCCTAAATATTTAATTACACCCAATAGTCTTCACCAGTTACATGGATAATTAAGTGGGGTTATTTAGTCGCACCTGGTGATCGCTTGAAGACGAGTCTAGACGAGGAGGCCGTGAAGAAGCTCATACAAGTCGGGCGAGTAGCCAAGAGAGCTGTTGACCTAGCTGTCAAACTAGTAAAACCTGGTGTAAGCATCAATTACGTGGCTACTACCATTGAGAACTACATTAGAGAACAGGGGTGCATACCTGCTTTTCCCGTTAATATAGGAATAAACAGCGTAGCGGCTCACTATACCCCCATATACAACGACAACTCAACTATACCAGAGCAGGGAGTTGTAAAAATAGATGTAGGTGTACATTTAGACGGCTACATAGCAGATACCGCTACAAGTGTAGCTCTAAGCCCTGTTTTCGAGGGCCTTGTAGAGGCCTCTCGCAAAGCCCTTGAAAAAGTACTTGAAATTATACGGCCTGGTATTAAAGCACTAGAAATAGGAAAAGTTATTGAGTCCACTATAAGGAGCTACGGATTTAACCCTATTAAAAATCTCAGTGGCCACGGAATTGAAAGGTACACTATTCACTCCGGAGTAGTAATACCAAATTATGGTGACATACTCGCTAGGCACAGGCTCATTGGAGGTGTATACGCAATTGAGCCATTCGCAACTAACGGCGCTGGATTTGTAAAGGAACTAGACATTGCCACGATTTACTCACTGAGACATGCTAAGACTACACTTAGAGGCGGCACAATGGTCTTTTACGAGAGAGTATACAGAGAGAGATTAACACTCCCCTTTACTTTAAGGTGGTATGCTAGTAGCGTTGACGAGTATAATAGTCTCCTAAAGACTATTGAGGAGCTTGCTGAGAGAAAACTACTCGTAAAATACCCTGTTCTCGTCGAGAAAACCGGTGGTTATGTATCACAGCATGAACACACAATAATAATCACAGAGAAAGATGTTATAGTTACTACAGTCTAGACAATCTAGAAGAATACTAGTGGAGTAATCTGAGAAGTACAGTGTAATAAAAACTCGAAGTGACCTACTAGTAGTCTTCTACTTTTACTTTACTCTCTCTTCAACAACAATCATTGTAACAGTTGTCCTAATGTCTGGTAGCCTCCTGATCTTGTTGGTGACAATATCTCTTATTTTCTCTAAAGCATCTGCTTCAACTTTCACTACGATATCATATGTGCCGTAGACAATATAGGCTTCTTTTACCTCAGGTATCTTTAACAGCTCATCCATGACTCGCGTCTCAGCACCGATCTCTGTTTGAACTAGAATAATTGCTGATGCTTTACCCTTAGCCATATTTCCCCCCACTACTATATTCGTCTCATTGGGTATAAATAAATTAGTAACGGTGTTCTCTTGAAGCTAAAGATCTATGCTATTATTTACCGCGAAGATGACCCCGCTAAAAATACCGCTATTAAAATGGTAAAGGCTGGACTCGCCAAGTTAGCTAAGAGACCCTTGTTTAAATTAAAAACACTTGTCTTAAACCCCTACAGCAAAGACTACCTCGGCCCCTGGCACCGCGATATAGCTGTCAACTACGGACTACTAGTCGTTGATGCCAGCTGGCGTAGACTAGACCCATCTAAATTCACGAGTATAGGTGGTGTCCACGTTAAGCTTCCACCCCTCCTCCCCGGAAACCCCATTAACTACGGTAAGCCATGTATGCTCTCGAGCATAGAGGCTGTAGCAGCATCCACTTACATACTTGGATTTAGGAGCGAGTACGAGCTACTCTTAAACTTATATAAGTGGATGAGTACATTCCACGAGCTAAATAAAGAACTACTCAACGCATACTCCTCTGTGACTTCGCCAGGCGAGCTAGTTAAAGTAATAAGAGAGTTCTGGGAGATAGAGGATCCATGTTATTATAGTAGCGAGCGGGGCTGGGGGTAACCCGTGTTCTGTTCACCCACATTTGTCTAAGCGGCCCAAACCGATCGCGTGGCACCTCATCTCGGATCCGGGCCTTGCACCGCGCGGGACGGCCGTTTCAACGCCTCCACCATGGTCCTCTGCGGTTTAATCCCCCGTCACCGGGGGGTGGACCGCATCATAGCCATATCATGGTGGCCGTATCGTTTCTGTGCCGTTGCCACGGGGGCTACCCGTACCCCTTGCGGGGTCGCGCCGCCACGGGGTGCACGGTGTTTCCTCACCCCATCACTACTCAGGGGCGTAAGTGGGCCCCAGCCCCGCTATTACTTAATTTTAGAAATAGTCCTTTAATAGCTACCTAGTTATCTAGTGTAAATACTATAGTTAAAAGTGAATTAGTGTGCTTTAAGAGAGGTAGCATGGTTCCTGTCTCGACTGGAAGCCGTGGGGTGAAACATTTGGTTTAGCCGTCGTAGGGAGCCACGAGATCGATCTTAAAGAGAGACCCCTACATTTCCATTGGAGTAAAATAGAGAAATATTCTAAGGAGTAACTGCGTGAGTTATCTTCTTTTTACCTTACACGTCTAGATTCACCTAAGTATTTGAATTCAAAAGGTCAAGAAGGAGTTTCATTATACAAACTAATTATACAAACCCTCATTTAACTCCACGGTAACAGATTGAGATTACTTAAGTTTCCACTAGAAGTGTAGGGGTCTTTGTCTCAATGCAGTTTTCCAGTTGAAGTAGGCCTGTCGAACCAGCTGTTTTCACAGATTAGTATCGGAATTGTTCTATTGTAATCGAGTAGAAGTAGAGGGGTGGGACTATTGGTTAATAATCACTGATCTATTAGAGATAGCTTAGTAGAGACGTCTTTATTAATTAACTCGCGATATTGTAGCATAGTGAGATATAGTAATACTGGTGAGTTCTATGAGTGAGCGTGAAATCATAGTTGGGAAGAAGAGTATTAGTAGCTACTTAATTGATATTGCAGTGGTATTTCAGGAAGGAGTATCTGCTATTGTAATTAAGGGCTATGGACGCTACATATCTAAGGCTGTAGATCTCTACAATGTCCTCGCTGATAAAATGAAAGATGCTGTGAAACTAGAGAGTGTAGCTATTGGGAGTGAGCCCGTAGCTGGGAGATTGAAGAGCTATATAGCTATAAAGGTCACTAGGAAGCTCTGAGAGGCTTAGTGCATTCTTCTCCACGAGGTCAGCTATAGTGGCTACTATGGCGTTGAAGACTTCTAGCTCACCTCTAGATATAGCATCAATATTCCTCTCCATTCTCCGTGTAAGCTCTACTGACATGTAGCTTGGGTAATTCTCAACTAGGTACTTATAGACTAGAATACCCCTCTTTGTCGGAATAACCTTCTGCCTAGTTTTAGAGAGTATAATGTAGCCGTGTCTCTTTAAGCTACTAATAATTTTAGAGTAAGTGCTCGGCCTGCCAATACCATGTCTCTTCATCAGCGAGACGAGGTCACCCTCAGTATAGAGAGGTACTCTGCTAGAGTTAAACACCCTAATAGAGTAAACAGGGAGCACAATTCTCTCAACGCCTCGTAGCCCACTATATAGCCTTGGCTTATCTACAAGGTCAAATCCATGCTCAATAATATCAACTAATACCTCTAGCTCCCCGACTTCAATACTATTTACAAATACTCTGTACTTTGACTTTAACGCCTTGTAGGGTTTCATTTGACTCGCAATAAACCTCTTAAACACGAGATCGTATAGTGCAAGGTGCCTCGAAGTAAGGGGTATTACTAGCTGAATAACCCCCTCCTCAACAGCTCTTAGCAACTGCTCAGCATCATATGGGTTTACAGGCCTAATAGCCTCATGACTTCCGGGCTCACCCCAGTGCCTAGGTGTGAACTGGGCTTCTAGCCCCCTTTCTCTTAAGTACGTCTTAGCTACAGCTAAGCCTGTGTTACTAACATAGTTACAGTCTGTTCTGTGATACGTGATTAAACCAGCCTCGTAAAGTTCCTGTGCAGTTTTCATCACGACCTCTGCTTGTAGCCCGAGCTTAATAGAAGCTTCTATGAGCAGGTCTTCTGTAGTGTACGGTGGCCTAGGAGACACCTCTACTAGGTTTTCTTCAGCTCTAATAAGCTCAATACTACTAGCACTCTGCATCTTTTCAACTAGCTCAGAGCTCTCTACGCAAGTGCACACGGTTAACTTAACGAGGTCTCGCGAAGACGCACATATCTTCTTACACTTGTTAGCGACGTGCTCATAGTAACGCTTCACGACGAAGTCTAGTAATGGGCCTTGAACTCTGCCGACACCAAAATTTCTACTATTAAAAACCCTCTGGAGTCTTCCACTGAGACTAAAACCCACAAGTCTATCTAGAACTCTCCTGTAGACCTCTGCTTCAACGAGCCTTAGATTAATAGTCCTCTTTCTGCTCAGCGCGCTGAGAAGCTCGCTTCTAGTTATCTCGTGTAGCTCAATGCGCCATATATTCTGGTTAAATGGGCTAATAGCAGAGTAGATGTCGTAAGCTATTTTCTCACCCTCAATATCCGGGTCTGTAGCAATGTATACCTCGTCTACTTCAAGTCCGAGCTTCTGGAGCAAGTAAACTACTAGTTTACTATCAGTATAGACGCTGCTACCGCATTTAGGGCAAGAGTCTTGATCTGTAAATTGCGTCCCGCAGATTTTACACCGCCTAATAGTAGTATAAACGGGCTTTACGCAATCCCTATTGACTTCAACCCCAAAGATGCCGATATCACTCCTTGTTGTGAGCTCATAGATATGGCCCCTTGTTGATACCACGTTAAACTCCACTACCTCGTCGTTTACTTTAGCTGGAATAGTGTAGAGAGAGATTCCAGCTACTCTCCTAACTACTGGTTTACCGAAAAACCTGGCAATAGTCCTAGCTTTAGTTGGAGACTCAACTACGAGTAGAATAGACTTATATTTCAGCTTTCCTGACTCGCAAGTAGAGCTTCTCGTGCTATCTAGTACTCTCTTCTCGTAGTCGAAATCTACTTCACTAATGTGTCTTAGCCCCATATCCCTATCTAGAGCTTTAAACTTCAAGTCAAGGGCTCTAGTGAAGTTCTCCTGCTCTCTGAGCTCAACTAGTAGTGAGAATCCGTGAGTCATCTTGTCTCCGAGGAGCCTACTAGTCCTACCAGTGGCCTGTATATACGTCATTAAGTCTGGCACTACAGCTAAGTACTTGTCTCCTGTTTTAATAAGAGTAATTGTCCCAATAGCCACTGTTCTCTCGCGGTCAATAACAGCCTTTACTACTGGGAGGGCAGCCTCGTAGAGCTCTCTAATAGTAGTGTAGAGTTCACGTGTTCTAGTTTTCTCTAAGAGAGCGCTCTCAGGGATCTTGCCTAGTAAGCAGTACCTAATAAGCCTCCTCTCCAATGGGCTCATTAATAACACTTGTCTCCGCGCCTTCACAGCGCGGTCTAGTAACTCGCGGTTTTGAGCTAAACCAGCAACGTCGAGGACAACTCTAACTAGTAAAGCCGGGTTAGCCAGGAAGTTTTCAAGTGGAATAGAGAAGACTGGTGCGCCGAGGAATACAACGTACCTTATGTTCCTCGGGGAGTCAATACCCCTAACGCTACTACTATAGTAGGAGGAGTAGCCGATGAGGAAATCTAGCTCTCCGGAAATGAACATCTGGACTGTTCTAGGAGTCGCCTCAGAGACCTTAAATCCCCGTTTAAATAAATGCTCTTGTACTCTTCTAGAGGCTTCTAGAAAGACATCTCTCGCAGGATTCCTCGGGGAGATGTAGATCACGCCTCCCCTACCCAGCTTACTCACGACTCCTAAGACCACTCTTACCGCGTCATCTACGCTATCCACGAGGCTGTATGTGTCTGATACATCTCTACCATAGATGGTTATACCACTCATATCTACTTTTAATAGGTCTCTTAGAATTCTCCCAGCAAGCCCCCTAGTATAGCAGGTAGCAGAGGCTACTACGAGTTGCCCAAGACGCCTAGCCCTCAGTGAAGACTCCAATTTAGTGTCTACTTCAATGAGCTCTTTGATAAGAGTGGTTACATCCTTGCCTGTAACCTTGTCTACTAGAATTCTCCTTGAGAGCTCAACTCTCCTCTTTGAGAGCTCTATGTCCTCTCTACTATAGCCGAGGAGATCTAAGAGCACATAGACGTTTTTCTCGTTTTTTACAAGGCTATCAGCATCATCAACTATTACTACTTCGAAGCCGCGAGAGCAGAGTTCACGTAATTTCCTCAGAAAGGCGCTAGTTACAATTAGAATGTCGAAATCTCCACTAATAATAGAGCTCAGTGCAACCTCTCTCTTCTTACCCCTCAGTGAGGAGTTGTAGTAAAGTATTCTCACTCCTCTACTACACAGCCTACTCATTTCTAAGAGCTTCTCAAAGACCTGGTCGCCGAGAGACCTAGTAGGGATAATGTAGAGAACTCTCTTTCCACGCGTAGCGCTATAGAGAGCGTACACTAAGAGTAGAGTTGTCTTACCAATACCCGTTGGCGCTACTAGTACCGTGTTCTCTCCTCTGAGAAGTCTCTTTATCCACGCTTTCTGCGCCCCCCACGGCTCTAGCCCCCCTGTAACCTTAGTGAAGAATAAGTGGAGTTCTCTCTCTGCTTCTAATAGCGCGTTACTTACTACTTGAATACTCTCATCTAGAGAAACCCCCTGCTGTGAGATCTCATTACTGCCTACTGTGGAGTCATACACTAGTAGTAGCTTCCCCATAAGCACCCATTCAGCGTATGCTTAGCGCGTGGTGCTTTTAAAGCGGAGGAGAGGGTATTACAGCTAAGAAAAAGCTTTTTAAAGTCTTACTGTATTTGAGAGAATAGAACTAGACTCAGAGAAGAAGAGAGGTGAATAAAATGTCACAGCTACAAACAGCAAACACAGTACTTGTTGGAAAAAAGCCAGTAATGAACTACGTAATAGCTGTATTAACCCTAGTACACCAAGGAGTAAAAGAGGTCTACATTAAGGCGAGAGGAAGAGCTATAAGCAAAGCAGTAGACACAGTAGAGATCATAAAGAACAGGTTTCTACCTGGAAAAGTAGACGTTGAAGACATAAAGATCGGTAGTCAAACAGTGACTAACCCGCAGGGAAGAGAAGCTAGAGTCAGCATCATAGAGATAAGACTAAAGATCAAGGAGTAAGCAGAAAAGCACAGCCTACTAGCTTAGAGTAGACAAAAATTTTTATATAAACTCCCCCGCAGACCGCGCAATGCCCCACATTCACCCCGGCACACTTATAATTGAGCTCAAGTCATTCTCAATAAATACACTATTGAGTCTACTAAGTGAGCTAGTTGATCAGGGGGTTCTCGAAGTACTCCTAATTACAAGCCCATCCGTAGTGGATATCTCAATAAACGAGAAGACGTACTCCATAGCTCTAGCGCCTTTCACAATACTAGTTACTTCTCCTCAGGAGCTCAGTGTACACGGAGAGCTAAGAGTCTATAAGACTATTAGAGACGCCTGGGTTGACGCTGTAAAACTCAGTACACATCAACTACTAGGATTACTAGAATTCCTCAGCACAGGTAATTACAGAGCTCTGCTTGAACACGATATTGTAGTTGAGAGCGAAGACTACTGCGAAGACGTTGTATTCAGCTTTTCATTAACCGCGAAGACTACTAATCACTCTACTCTGAGAGAACACAGCTTAACAAAGGCATATGCACTATACAGAGAAATGCTGAAAGAGCAAAAAGTACTCTTAGCTATCTGTGTAGCGGACTCTACTATGTCACCATATGCCTGGATTGAGAAGCGAAATAACAGAATAACACTAGTCCTAAGGAAACCGAGAAACCCCGGTGAAGAGAGAGT
>JAJHRJ010000008.1 GCA_020832865.1 Desulfurococcaceae archaeon | reverse complement strand
CAGTTCCTCTGTCATAATGGCAACCATGTGAACAGCGCTTATTGTCTGCCTACAGCCTATAGGGAGTGGAGAGTCCACGTAAGCATACTCTCTCAACTCCTCTGGTACAAAGAGCTCTCTGGGAACTGAGAGAAGAGCCCTTATAACCCTAGGGTTCTTTAAGTAGCCCGCGTTCACTAAGGCCTCTACTAGTCTCCTCCTCTGAGCCTCGAAATTTCCCACTTAGAACCCCTATTATATCGAGTTGAAATATTACTATAGGGTGATTTAAGGCTCCAGGTAATTAGACGTAGAGGTGTTAAAGCAGCTTGGTGTACTTAGAGGTAATTAAGGCGCGTGGACACCCAAATATCAGGGCTCTTCACAGAACAACCATCGAGATCACTAAAGAGCACAATCTAACTCCCCGTGGTGACTGCATAATAGGGGTCTCATCTGATAAGGCTCCACTAGATTTTAGTAGGGAGTTCAAGAAGTGTGCTCGCAGAGACGAGGCTATTATAATAGTTGTACTAGGGGCTTCAGGCTTACAGGATATAGTGTTAGCTCACGGGAGCTCTAAACTAGTACTCACTAGTAACACGAGGATCATTCTAAGGAAAAGCACTTACATTGACCCAAGTACTGTTGCTATAAGAGCGAGTAAGGCTGCCGGGGACTTGAGAAGAGACCTTATTGATAAGCTAAGAGACCCATATACTCTACTCGAGGTGAGAATGTACTGCCTAGACCTTGAGGAGATCACATCTATATATAGACGCGCCTGGGGAGTGCTCTAAGACACTAATACACCCCTCTAAACACCAGCCTTTAAACCTCTCGAGTATTACTTGTTCAATATTCTCGTTAAACCTAGAGAGAACATAAATGTGGAGTACTCCTCGGGGTTTAAGGAGCTTCTCATATATTTCAGCGTACTCCAGGCTCTGATGTGGGAGATCTGCTATCACCCTGTCTACACTGCTCTCTCTAAGTGCACTTACGAGTTCGCGAGTATCCATGTTGAGAGGTATCACTGCTCCCTTTAGTCTTCTCTTATTCAAGCACAGGTTCTCGACAAGTAGCTCGTACGCGACGGGGTTTAAGTCATTTGCAAATACGAGGACTTGTTTCAAGGCTGCCGTATGGATCGCAAAACCCCCTATTCCGCTAAAAGCATCTAATACTACTTCACCATGCTTAGTTATAGTTGCGACTCGGTGATGTTCCTCAGCGAGACGTGGGTTAAAGTACACATCTCCGAGCTTAACCTTAAAGAATAGCCCATACTCCTTAACCACAATCTCTCTTATCTCCTCACCCCACAGTAATCTTAGCACTGGCTTCCTGTAAAAGTCACATGTCTCTTCTTTTACCCATATTGCTCTCACTCCTGGATACACCGCTTTAACCCTGTTAATTAAGTCATCAGCACTAATGTAATCTAGGATGTTTCTCCGGACAATAACCACCTCGCCCAGGTGATCCATAGATGGCATTTTAGTGTTTACTAAGCCTCTTCTTCTCGGGGGATTACACTCTACAACTGAAAACCCTCCTAGAAGCCTCACTAGTGACTCTTTATCTACTTCTTTAACGGGTATTAGAATAGTGCTATTTGCTCTCGTGATCTTGTACTCCTCGTCTAATAGCTTTAAGCCTCTGAGAACTCTTAAAACATCACTAGCCTCAGACTTACTAACGCTCAAGCACAGTGGCACTTCTATATCACACTATCTTGTGTGATTTCTCGAAAATAACCTATACTAATTATAAAGTATCTCAGAGGTCTCTTAATAATTAGGTGAGTGCGTGAGTAACTTGATACAAAGGGCTCTGGTAGTATATAAGCCTACACAGCAGTGTATTGATGCTCTAAGAGAGCTAGTTAACACTCTGAGAAATCGAGGCGTAGAAATTGAAGTGTATACTGTTGACGACGTCATTAGCTTATCAGAAAAAACGCGTATTTTAAAGAAGCCCATAGACGCTATTTTCAGTATTGGTGGTGATGGAACATTCCTCAAGGCGGCTAGGCTTTCACTGCTCTATAGTAATACACTTATTCTTCCATATCCCTGTGGGAGAAGGAATGCTCTATATGAGTTTCCTGGGAAACCACTATGTGAGTTAATTGACAAGTTTCTTAGTGGTGACTACTTCGTTGAACTCTACCCGGCACTCACTATTTGTACTAGTGCAAAGTGTGACTTATTCGTCAATGAAGCCGCCATTGTGAGTAGTAACCTTGGAAAAGTATCTAGATACGAGGTTAGCGTGAAAACACCAGTATTAAATAGCACTTTCACACTAGAGGGAGATGGATTAATAATTAGTACTCCTATGGGCTCATCTGGATATAGCCTATCTGCTCGAGGACCACTCATAGGCCCTCTTCTAGAGTCAATAACAGTAACACCACTAAACCCTCTTCAACTAGGCTTCCCCCCAATAGTACTCAGCGAGGTCAGCGTAGTCAACGTTACTGTGCTAAATCCAAGCATTATTTACATTGACGGAGACTATGCGGGAAGCCTAGAGAAAAACTCACGTATTGAAGTAACAGCTGGATATAAATATGTTAAAGTAGCTAGGTTCTCTCTGTTTAGAGACCTGGTGAGAGCGATACTTGCACAGCGAGCCCACATCTAGTGGAAAAATAGCCGTGGTTTTAGACACAGGCGCTCTACTAGCTAAGTACTATAGGCTATTACCTAGAATGGGGATTGACGTCTTCACGGCTAGCTTAGCTGTTAGCGAGGTAAAAGACGCTGATAACAGGCAGGCTCTCCTCGAGGCGATCGACTTAGGAGTAATCAGCGTAATTGACCCCGACAAGCACTACTTAGAGAACGCCCTACTGGCAGCAAGAAACACGGGCTCCATTAACAAGCTTTCTACAACAGATATTCACATAATTGCACTAGCTTTAATGCTGAAGGAGAGGTACAACAATGTAGTAGTTATAACAGATGACTATGATATCCAGAACACTCTCTACGGGTTAAACGTCTCTTTTAAGCCTCTGAGAACAAGGGGAATAATTAGGTTTATGCAATACACCGTCTACTGTCCCCTATGCTACTACACTCCAAGTAATCCGGGAGAGGAGCTATGCCCGTTCTGCGGTATTCCACTAACTCGAAAAAAGAGTAGTCAAACCACTACTTCTCAAGGAGCGCTATGAAATAGCCTGGCATATCGTGTAGAATTGGCGAGTACCTATAAGCGATTATGCTCTTATAGGAGACCTTCTCAGCATAGGGAACATCTATTTCTGGTTCACGTGCAGTAAAGCCTAGCTCCTCGACCGCGTAAGCGATGTTCTCCTCGTTCTCTTTAAGAGTCAATGTGCAAGTCGAGTAGACTAGTACTCCACCTGGCTTTAAAAGCTCCTTCGCTGATTTAATGAACTGTTTCTGATACTCGGATAAGCTGATTACATCTCTCCACCCCTTAGACTCCACAAGTGGCCGTACACCCAGATTACTACACGGTGGATCTATTATAACCCTATCAGCCTTTCCACGTAGATTCATGTCTAAGTGCAGATACCTAGAATCCCAGGGTATAACTATGACGTTTGCGTCTAGCTGAAGCCTGCGAAGTGTGTTCTGAAGCACTAGTATTTTACCTATACTCCTATCGAGAGCTAACACAAGAGATTCTCCACGCGTTAACTGAACAATGTGGCTGGTTTTACCCCCCGGAGAAGCGTTCATATCTATAATTAACTCTCCTTTACTAGGACCTAAAACACGCGTAGTAATAATACTAGGTAAGCTCTGCGGGTATATTAAGCCCTTTAAATAAACCGATGTCTCCAATAGCTTAGGAGACCTGTACGGAGAGGACACATTAACTCCTACTAGCCCCCTTCTCGCCTTCACCATTTCACTGTAAGACACAGCCGCCTCAATACACGCAACTATAGTACCCTCTCTAGTAGTTGCGAGTAATCTCT
Source organism: Desulfurococcaceae archaeon (assembly GCA_020832865.1). The sequence goes on along the minus strand of JAJHRJ010000008.1, from coordinate 7,511 downwards.
CCCCCTTAGTAAAGCGAGTAGCCCACACAACCCCGGGACGATACAAGTCTGCACCAAGCATTAGAGACACAGCTGTCTTCGAGTCAACAATAACTCTGCTAGTCGTAGAGCACTCTACTCTAAATGGCCCCTCAACCTCGAAGTAAATAGCCTCTTCAACACGCTCATCCGGATACGCCGTAATACCCTCTCTTCTAAGTAACTCTATTACTTCTCCGCGAGAAGCCCTCAGAGTGTTTACTCTAGCGTAGAGCCTCCTCGGGGGCGTATAGAGGCGCTTAACGACGTGGTCTACTAGGCTACCATACACTAGGCTTAGATCACGTATAACTTCTCTACTCAGCTTTAAGTCCAAGACAACACCCTCCACTACGCCTTCTCACTGACACTGCTCCTCTGGATTATTTTAAGGTACAATTACTGATTATTAATGAAGGAGGTGGGATGATGTCTACTAAGATCTCTGAAAAAGACCTAATGGAGGCTCTCATGGAGAAGTCCGAGAAGAAGACTGATGAGAAGCAGAGATGGGTTAATAGGATACTTAAGAGCGCTAAGCAGTATCATAAGCTCTGCCCATACTTCGATAAGAGAACTAAAATGTGCTTTATTGGCATGGGTATTAAATGTGAGAGAGAGGGCAAGTTTGAAGCTTGCTCTGTTTTCAAGTCATTCTTAGAGGCGAAATTCGACGAATATAAGTCTAAAAATAAGCCTTTACCACTCGACTTCCAAGACGTTGTTCTCTCCCCGTTATAGGAGAGTAAGCATGGCTTCTACTAGGAAGTGCACTGTAGAATTACCCACAACGGTCACTCTCGAGTATGATCGTCAGACAGATACGCTCCACATAGTAATAGGCCGTGTAGAAGAGCAACCTGATGAAGAGCTACTAGTCGAAGATAACGATATCGTTTTCGGCTTAAAAGAAAACAGACTGATAACTATAACTATTTTTAATATCAGCAAAAAGCTAGAAGAGTCCTCTATATAGCTAAAACTACTCCTCACATTAAACTCCTGCGCGTTTTATTAGCTGAGAGAGTATAATGAGAGTACATAGTAGTAAGCGGTGTACTACACATGTACCCCTACCCAGTAGTAGTTAAAGCCGTCTGGTTTGATGAGAATAGGGAGGAAATATGCTGGATTAACACTAAGAAGCTCCCCCACGAAGAAGAAATCACGTGCTCAAGTGACCCAATTAGAGTAGCCGTGGCTATCAAGGACATGGAGATTAGAGGAGCTCCAGCTATAGGAGTTGCAGCTGCTCTCACTATTGGAGCTTACGCGCTGAAGGTAGCTGAGAGAAGCATTGAAGAATTCACTAGTCTCGTTAACGGCGCCATACACACAATGCTAAAGACGAGGCCTACAGCCTATAATCTATTCTACGCGCTCACTAAAATGCAGAGATCACTGAGAGAAGCTGTAAATAAGACAAGTGATACACACACTATAGCTAGAAAACTCGTAGAGACAGCATTAGAGGTGTATAGAGAGGACGTGGAAGCTAATTTAAAAATAGGCGAGTATGGAGCTGAGCTTGTGCCAGACAATGCAACAATTCTAACACATTGTAACGCGGGTGCTTTAGCAACATCAGCCTACGGCACTGCACTAGGTGTAATTAGAGTAGCGTGGTATAAGGGGAAGAAAATCAGGGTAATAGCAACTGAGACTAGGCCGCTACTCCAAGGTGCTAGATTAACAGTCTACGAGCTAGTTAAGGAGGGAATACCAGTAACACTCATAACAGATAACACTGTGGGCTTATTAATGAGGAAGAAGAAGATTGATCTAGTTGTAGTCGGCGCTGACAGAATAACAAGAGACGGCTATGTTGTAAATAAGATTGGGACTTACATGATCGCTCTAGTCGCTAGCAGAAACAATGTGCCATTCTATGTCGCTGCTCCAACAAGCACTATTGACACGGAGCACAGAATAGACCAGGTTATAATAGAGGAAAGAGACCCTAGAGAAGTAAAATACGTTATGGGTCAACTAATAACGGTAGAAAACGTAGACGCGTACAACTACGCGTTTGATATAACAGACCCTGACTTAGTCACTGCAATTATAACAGAGCTAGGTGTAATTAAACCCCCCTACAACGAGACAATACCTAGAACTATGAGTAGAAAGTATTCACCCTAAATCCCATGGGTAAAAACCCACACTCAGATGTGGAAAAACCTTCTAAGAGCTAGAGGAGTCTACAATGCTCTAGAGAACCACGAGTTCTCTCTTCTCAGCCTCTAGTATTTTCTTGAACTCAAGAGCGTTATTCAGCATTTTCACATTGTTGAATAGCACAAATGCCGCTTGAAAGTCCTCTCGTAGGATCATTTCTTTCAGCTCTACTAGGTCTTTCTCAGTGTACACGTAACTATAGTTTACTTCCCCAGGTCCTATTCCGTGTAGTCTCACGTATAAGACGCCTTGATGCTTGTAGAGCGGCTTATTTCTGAATATGTCCACTACATGTACAATTTCGTGTTTCTCTAGTATACTCTTCAACTCTGGGGCCCTAAGCCACTCACCCCTCGGCTCCCAGCCTAAGACTTCTCCACTACGTAGTAGGCTTTTCGCGCGCTCAAAGAACTCGTTAACCCATTTCACGCTCTCACTACTATAAGGCATGCCTCCAGGTGTTTGAAGAACTATGAACTCTGATCTGAGGGCACGTGCTACTCCCAGTGTCTTCTCTAGTGCATTTAAGTTTTCACGTGTTGGCCTCAAGTAGCCATAGTTCTCTAAGTTACCTTCAACACGCCTCTTCATCTTGCTCCAAGTGGGTGATTTACTAGGGTGAGTTATCACCTGCCATGCTTTAACTGTGAACACGAAGTCTCCTGGTGCCTCAGACCTCAGATTTAAAGCCCACTCAGTGGATGGTAACTCGTAGAAGGTGTTCTGGAGCTCTACTATCTTAAAGTACTCGTAGTACTTTTTCCTCGCACAGGGAAAACCGCAGCAGCCAATGTATAGTCTCCTACTCAAAGACCTTAACACCTATGTTAAAACTGATATTTCTACTTCTTTGACGGGTTCAAGTGTTCTAAGCCTGCTCACTAGGGTCTCAGTGCTAGTAATAGTGCTCCTACTAGTATCAACAATCATCTCGCACTCACCTAGCTCCTCGCGCTTTAATACTACGCACTTTGTTGACACGATATCTATACTTAGGCCTGCTAGGAAGTTTGTTAACTCAGCTAGTACTCCTACCCTGTCCTCCACCAGTACTTTTATTCTCATAAGCTTCGCCGCGACTGGTAAGGGGATCAGCTTTATTTCCCGAGTGTTCTTATCAGCGACTATTAAGAGGTACATACCCTCTCTAATATTAAACAGCTCTCTAATAGATGCTGGAATAGTAACTCTGCCCTTAGAGTCTACTTTAACTGTCTCCTCAATAGATAGCGTTCTAAACACCTCTTTATAGACTACTATTTAGAATAACTAGAAAATGCCTTTTATAGCGGGTATCCTGGCTAGAGCTCAAAGGGCACAGTTGAGAGCACTTTAACATTATAGGGTTTTAGTCTCTCCTCCCAGTGTCTACCTAGACCCAGTACTGCTATTACATCTACTACCTCTGCCTTAGATTTCTCGAGGATCTGTAAGACGGCTTCTAGCGTTCTCCCTGTGTACACTACGTCTGCTACAACTAGTAGCTTATCTTTTTTGCTAATGAGGTCTCTGTCAATGAATAGAGACTCTATGTCCTTAGGGCTCTTCATGACAGTTGTACTGTAGTACTGTACACCGGGATAGCTCCTTCTCTTAACTAGCACTATAGGCGCGTTAAACTCTACTGCAATGAGAGAGACAATGGGCAGTACCGCTTCAGCAGTAGCTACTATCTTAGTTATCTCTCTGCCCACGAGCTCCAGTATTACAATAGTGGCTAAAAGCCTCGCAATATAGGGGTCTTTGAGGACGCGCAGCAAATCTATGACTGGGCTCTTCTCCTGCTCAACTAGATCTTTTAACAGGTAGTTTAAGTCTACTGAGAGTGCTATTTTAGCTAGTATTCTAACAGCCTGCTCAAAGCTTGGGAGTATTGAGCCCTTAACATATCTACACAGAACAGACTCTGGTAAACCAGTTAGGCTGTAGAGGTCTCTGTACGACATTACTGGTTTTAGTAGCCTTAAGACATCTCTAGCTAGTAGTCTAAGCTTTAACCTATCAGCCTTAGTCCCACCATAAGCCTTCACTATTTTCTCCGCAAACACTGAAACCTCGTGTTCAAGCGGCTTTCTCACAACTAGTTGCCTATATTTAGATTTAACTCTCATAATCCTTGACCTCATCACTAATCTCTCCCTAAATTAAATTAAATGTTTAAAAAGGTAATAATTAAAAGAGACAAAGACAAATCTAGTTCCTAGATGAGCGGGGTTTTAAGTACTGAGTAAAAGCCTGATGAAAAACCCACGCGGCGATAATTGTGACGTCCTCATATACTCTCAGCGATAAGGCCGGGAAGTTCAATTTAAAGTCACCACTAGTACTCTCAGCCTTAGATAGCGCAGTGGCTCTAGGCTGGGATCTACTAGAGCTGTGTGGTAATTGTAGAGATGTAGAACTGTGCCTAGTTCTCTCATTAAGCCCAGTACAGTCAGGAAGTCTACTCGTTGACGTTGAGGGCTTACATGTCCAGCTAGATGAGAACGTGGTCGTAGACTGGAAAACCACGCTGCTTTTTAAACACGCTAATTACATTGTGAAAGAGGGAGGTAAAGTGCACTTCTACGTGGATAAGTCACGGTCACTAGGTGTCTACTACGCTGTGTGTAGGGATAGCAGTATTACCTGGAGTACTTACAACTACCCCTCAAGCAGGGTCTTAGCGTATCTGAGTGATGAAGATGATTAAGCTTAAAACTAGACACTGGCTTGAAGAAGACGACTTCGCTGAGTTACTGAAAATAGCGGATTACGCAGGCTCAGAGGAGGGGTTTAGAGTATTTGTGTTAAATGCGAAAAAAGCCCTACAAAACGGCTACACGCTAAGCGATGTTAAGCGCCTAGTTGAAGAGCTGGAGCTAGAAGTTGAGGGGTCGTGGAGTGAAGCCGAGAGATCCTTTAGCGACTACTCCATCAATGTAGACTGGGATACTACTAGGGGGGTTGTTAAAGTAGAGTACCCATTACTCGTGAGCAGCCTCGTAAAGGGCGCTTTTACCCTTATACCACACAGTGCAAAGGTTACTCGCAGCGTAGATCAGTTCAGAGGCACTACTACACTGGGGATTCTACCTTACTACGCCCGCGAATTACTCGCAAAGCTGAGAGATCTCGGGCTACAAGTCAGAGATCCACGTGGGTTACTCGCACCTAAACCACTTGCCTTAAAGCCAGAGTTAAAGAACATTACTCTGAGAGACTACCAAGAAGAGGCGTTTAAGGCGTGGATTAGTAGTAGTGGTAAAGGCATTATAGCCCTACCAACTGGTGCTGGTAAGAGCATTATAGCTATAAAGGCTATTACGCACACCGCTGTGAGAACGCTCATAGTTGTTTATACTAAAGAGCAGGCTTATCAGTGGCGCGACTTCGTGTTAAAGTATACTACTATACCCCCCAGTATGGTTGGGTTATTCTATAGTGAGGAGAAGAGGCTCTCACCAATAACTATTATAACTTACCAGAGCGGGTACAGGTACATTAACCAGATATCACCCTACTTTGACATGATTATAATTGATGAGGTGCACCACTTACCAGCTGAGAAGTTTAAGTATATAGCTCTACACAGTTTAGCTCAGTATAGAATGGGATTATCAGCTACTCCTGAGAGAGAGGATGGTAAACACGAAGAGCTCTTTCCCCTAATGGGGGGCATAGTGTACTATAAGTCGCCTAGTGAACTAGTAGAGCAGGGGTACTTGGCACCATATCAGCTAGTAACAGTTAAAGTCAAACTGAGTAGAGAAGAGCTTGTAGAGTATAAGAGGCTTCGCGACTTATACTATAAGTACGCTAAAAACAAGCCCTTCACAGAGGTCCTCGAGGAGGCACGTAGAGGAGTACCAGACTCCATAGAGGCTCTCAGAGTTCACAGTGAGCTACGAAAGCTCATAGCGTACTCTAAGTCTAAGATCAATAGGGCTGTGGAGCTCGCACTAAGAGAGTTCGAGCTGGGTAACAAGGTCATAGTGTTTACTCAGTACGTAGACCAGGCGAGAGAAATAGCAGAGAGGACAAGGGGCTTACTACTAGTAGGTGAAATGCCTGAGAGCGAGAGGAAACATGTACTAGAACTATTTAAGCAGAGTCCACGCGGAATCCTAGTAGTTACAACAGTGGGCGATGAGGGTATAGATATCCCAGACGCCAATATAGGTATAATCGTCTCTGGAACAGGCTCTAGAAGGCAATTCATACAGCGCCTAGGCAGACTCCTAAGGCCTAAAACACGCGGAGGCTACGCGAAACTATACGAAGTAGTAGTCGAGAAAACACCTGAGGAATACCAGTCTAGAAAACGCCGAGGAGCTGTAGACTCCACTACAAGCCTGTGACTAATCTACAGTATAATTGTGATTAGTTGCGAGTTCGTGTTTTTAGCTCTAATGAGTGTACTCAACTACTAAGTGATGAACCTAGAAAAACCCTTGGAGCTTAAATTACGACTTCCAGTATAGATGAAACCTCGTGAGTTAAGTGGAGTCCTGATAGCCTTGGCTGTGATACTGTAAAAACTCAAACGGAGCCCGGGAATCCCGGGCAGGATATTTAAAAACTAATTACAGCTATTCACAGTGTTTGCCTCAGAGAAACCCCAGAGGAATAATGATTTAATCTGCACTCGAAAATAGCTACATAAACACTCACTTGCAATTTCCCTGTTTAACACTAAAACGAGTGAACCGGAGAGAAAGTTGTCCACGTGTTTTGTGCGTATTCAGGTTGCTAGGAGAGTGTTAGACAGAAAAAGCAAGAGTTTTCTGTCTAACACCATTAAATCCTGAGAGGGCTAAAGCCTGTTGAAGCATGTTAGTGTTTTAGACTCCTTGTTACTCCAAGTGCTTCTATGTTCTCTTTAAATGTCTTTGTAGCTACTTCTAGTTCTTTTAAGTCTCCACGTAGTTTATCTAATACTTGTTTTAACTCAATGGCTGCTCTCGCTGCGCGCTTAATAGCGTTATATCCTTCTGGTGTTTTCCCAATGTAAATAGTCATAGGCTTCTGCTCTTTACACTTTAAGTAGTAATAGTAGTACTTCTTGCCTGCTTTATTTAAGACCCAGCTGTAGTGCTCAGCGCAATTCTTGATCTTATCGTAGATTCTGACCAAGTCTAGTAGACCAGTACGCCGTAAAAGCTCAATGAGAGTATCGTAATCTCTCATAAATCTACTAGTGGCCTCTTCTAGTTGACCCAAGTCTTCCACGCTCACAGATATATCTCCGAGTAGTGATCTAAGCGCGAGCGGGGTCTCAGGCGTATTCAAGTGTTAGACACCCTTTTCCCGGCTTTTCTGTCTAACACTAAATA
>JAJHRJ010000078.1 GCA_020832865.1 Desulfurococcaceae archaeon | reverse complement strand
TACCAGGACTCTATAGTGCTGTTGAGGCTGTAAGTCCACAGCACTTAACCCTCAACCTCAGATCTGAGGCATGGTTTATATCCACAGTTATTGGTACAGCTCTGAACTTCTGGGTGTGGTCTACTCGTGTTCAAATACTCTACACTGCTAAAGACGTTAAAGTGCTAAGGAGGGGTATGGCTCTTCTATCTTGGTACATTATACTAGGCACAGTATGGATCACTCATATAGGTTTAGCCGCGCTTGCACTTGGCTTAAAGCTCAAAGACCCTGATTACGCCTTCGCCAAGGTGATTGATTTAGCCTATGGAGAAGTCGCACTGGGATTAATAGCTGCTGGAGGTGCAGCTGCATCTCTCTCTACAGCTGCCGCTATACTTCTTGACCAGGCTAGCTCTACTGCTAGAAATATAGTTGAGCCACTTACTGGTAGAAGACTCGAAGACAGAGAGCTCGTATATTTTACTAGGATGCTTGTAGTAGTATATGGTATTATCTCCACTATTCTCGCGTACACGTCGCCAAGCCTACTAGTCGACTTATATATACTAAGTGCTAGTGGAGTACTTCAGCTCTTCCCGGCACTTATAGTAGGAATATTTTGGAGGAGTTTAAGTAAATATGAGATTATACCTGGACTACTCATTGGAGAAATAGTAGTTGCGTGTCTATATTGGCTTAAATTAGAGCCGCTGGGAGTAGTCTCAATGATATGGGGGTTAATAGCGAACACTGTGACAATACTATTAGTCTACATTACAAGGAGAACTATTATTCCCTAGTCTTCACACCCATTAATTAGGAGTCATTTAAGTCACCACTGTTTTAAATTCCTCTCTTAGTCTAGTGTTCTATAGAGCGCGGTGAACAGCGTGAAGTATAAGTTAATCTACTTAGTATTAGATGGAGTAGCAGATAGTCTCAGTGATTCACTAACTACATTAGAGGCTAGCGTGAAGCCCGGGCTTGACTGGATTGCTAATAGAGGTGTTTGTGGATTACTCTACCCTGTTAGTAGAGGCGTTGCGCCTGAAAGCGATGAAGCTGTTATATCTCTACTAGGCTATAATCCACATGAAGTATACCCTGGTAGAGGAATCCTAGAGGCTATTGGAGCAGGCTTAGAGCTAAATTGGGGATATGAGGTTGCTTTTAGAGCAAACTTCGCCACAGTAGATCCAGCTACGAGGAGAATTATTGATAGGAGAGTAGGTAGGGGTCTTAGCACTGAGGAGGCCAGAGAGCTCGCGAGGGCTATTGACAACATGGATCTCGGCGAGTACGATGGATACGCGAGAGTAGTAGCCACTGTGGGTCACAGAGCCGTAGTAGTTATTGGTAGTAGGAGTCACAGGTTATCACCACTTGTCAGTAATAATGACCCAGCTTACGTGAGGAGGGGGCTTGTAAGTATTGCAGTAAATAATCCAAGTAGTATAATTGAGGAGATTAAGCCACTAGTACACACGCGAGAAGCTGAAATCACTGCTAAGCTCGCCAACTTGTTCTTTGAGAGAGCTCTCAAGGTACTCGCAGAACACGCTCTAAACACCGAGAGGGTTAAACGCGGATTACTACCAGCAAATGCACTCTTACTGAGAGATGCTGGAGGAGATCCGCCTAGAGCTGAACCTCTCTCAGTTAAGTATCATTGCAAATTCGCTGTTTTAGCAGAAATGCCTGTTGAAATCGGCATAGGGAGGGCTTTTAATGCCTACACTGTGAAGTTGAATCCGCCTACAGGGGATCCTAGACTAGATTACGATGACAGGTTTAAGTATACTCTCAGAGCTATTAGTGATCACGACATTGTCTACGTGCACTTAAAGGGCCCTGATGAGCCAGGTCACGATGGGAATTTCGAGTTAAAGAAGAGAAGAGTTGAGGAAATAGATAAGTACTACGTGCAGCCACTAATAGAAGAGATTAAGGATAAATACGCTCTACTAGTAACTGCTGACCACGCTACTCCACCCAGTAAGAGGAGTCACACAGATGACCCTGTTCCCATAGCACTATATACACCCGAGATTAAGCCTGATGACGTCACCAAGTTTACTGAGAGGGAGTGTGCTCGAGGATCCCTTGGAGTAGTAGAGCACGGCTGGCTTCTTCTTCCACGCGTAATTAGAGACTACTTGTAGCGGTATTGCGACTTGCCGCTAAAGATCTATGTCCCTCTTCACATTTCAGGTGTGTGGATTCCACACTACTCCGAGAACCCCCTTGAAGCGGGAAGTGTAGGTGCGGGCTTAGCTATAACAAGCTATCTTATAGCTCAGGAGGCAAATGCGTGTTTAATTACGCTAAATGGTATACGTGTACTAGTTGACCAGGCGCATGAGATTTGTAGTGAACTAGGAGTTAATGTGGGTGTATTTGCAAAGTCGAATTTTAATTTAGGCTCAGGTTTTGGATTATCAGCTGCACTCTTAATATCTCACAGTATAGTTGCTCACAGTGCTCGCGGGGATCAGGTTCTCAGGGCTTTACAGAGAGCTCATATCTTAGAGGTTAAATACAAAACAGGTCTCGGTGACGTTATAGCAGAGTACACTGGAGGCTT
>JAJHRJ010000077.1 GCA_020832865.1 Desulfurococcaceae archaeon | reverse complement strand
ATTTCTCTCTTTAGGAGAGGAGCCCAGGGAGTGCACCAAGCTGAGAGTTTAAGTCCGTATTCACGTGCTCTCATATAAGTACTAGAGAGAGCCTCGAGGTACTCCTTAGAAGAAATATACACGCGCGTTTGTAATGCTCTCCCCGAGGGCATTACCGGCAATAATGCTAATTCATCAGCATTTATACTTACAGCGTAGTCTACGACTTCGTGGACTCTTCTATAATTCAGCTTATTTACTGTAGCTACTAATCCGAGGCCGCCTAGTCTTCTTCTCAAAACCTCTATTCCTTTAACAGCTAAGTCGTAGGAGCCTTTACCTCTAATTTCATCGTGAATTTCACGAGGCCCCTCAATAGTGGCAAAGACGTAGGTCTCAGTCCTGTAGAGTAGATCAGCTATGTCATCGCGAACTAGAGTAGCATTTGTATTAATGCTTTTTTCAACACCATACTCATATAGCACTGTGAGTACTAGTGGGAAGTGAGGGTGTATTAGTGGCTCACCGCCAGTTAAGTTAACGTGGTTTACACCAGTTTCACCTATATCTTTAGCAACCCGGATCTTCTCCTGTAAACTTAGTTCTCTTAAATCCCTAAATCTGACTGTATAGCAGTGTATACAGTCTAAGTTACACTTAGCTGTAAATATCCATATAATGTACTCTGGTTTAATCATTGTTACCACTTTGAAAAGTCCACCTAAATGCTCCTATATGGATACTGTGGTTTAATAGCTCATGCTGAAAGAACAGAGTATTCTTTTATACCTCTTACGGATATTACTTGAGTTATAAACTGGAATGGGAAGCTACAGGTGCTTTGTGGTTGAGTAATGTTGAAGCATACATTGTGCCAGAGACGCCTATTGCTTACCCAGGGGATAAGTTAATAGTTAGTATTCTAGCTGAGACGAGTAGGACTACTACTGCTAATCTCTACTCGTATAGGGGCCTTGTAGCACAGTTAGAGTTAAAGCCTGGCATGGTAGAGTACGCTGTCGAGATATATGCTCCTAGAATACCGGGTTATTACGAGTTAGTGCTGAGAACAAGTGAAGCTGTTTTAGATAGGGTGAAGTTTAGAGTAGTAGATGTGTTTAATATCACCAAGAGATACTTAGCACTAGTTTGGCATCACCACCAAGCACCCAACTATCTTCCCAACGGAGTATACCACGCTCTCTGGGCTTTTACACACACATATAGGGATGAGTTAGCACCGTATAGTAAAGGCCCATATTACCACCACGCGGTAGTCTTAAATGAGCACAGGGAATATAAGTGCACATATAATCTGAGCCCTAGTCTCATCGCGCAGTGGGTAGAGCTAGTAGAAAGAGGCGTTAAACACCGAGACGGCTTTATCGACCCTAATAGCCCAGAGGCGGTAGTGGTTAAGAGAACTCTGGAACTTTACAGAGAGGCAGCGAGGCGAGAGCAAATAGATGTGCTAACCAGCATGTATGCTCATAGTATTGCTGGTTATCTATTAGACTACCTTGGTGCAGATGACATTGTGAAGGAGGAGTTAGAGAGCGGTATTGAGATCACTAGGGGCCATATTGGCATAGAACCTCGAGGTGTGTGGACTCCTGAAATGGCTTTTCACATGAAACTCGTAGATATATATAGTGATCTTGGATTAGAGTACACTGTTCTAGATGACAAGTGCCACTTAACGTACTCCACAGGGGAGAAGGGTAATCACTTAGAACCATATCTTGTAAAAGGCGAGAAGGGATCACTAATAGTGTTCTTCAGGGACCATGAGCTAAGCAACATACTTGGTTTTAAAAGTAATTTTAAGGGAGAACTACACGCTGTGAGATCAGCATATGACGTTGTCTTGAGAATTACGGAGAGAATTCTCAGTGGAGGTCTACTAGTAATAGCTCTAGATGGCGAGAACTGGATGATTTTCTCACAGAAGCCTCCTCTTACTGCACTATTCTATGAGAAACTAGTCTCTTATCTAGAGAAGTGCCAGAGAGCTGGATACTTAGAGCTCTCAACTCTCAGGGATCTTACGAGGAAACTAGTAGTTAAGAGGACTCTGAGCTCAATCCCGACTACGAGTTGGCTATGTAGTTTTACTAAGTGGCATGGCGAAGTAAAAGAGCACTCAGTATACTGGGAGAGAGTGAGGAGGGTATATAGTGCTCTGAGAGAGTATGAGTCTAAGTGCAGCAAAGACGAAGTCTCAGCGAAAGCTAGATGGGCTTTGTGGCATGCACTTGACAGTGACTACTGGTGGGCTGAGTTCTGGAATCCAGAAGTTATAGATGCGTGGCTCAGATTTGCAGAGTCTCTCTTAGAGTCAATTACGCTGAGGACTCCTCAGCGCTAAGACTACCAATCCTCTTCCGGTGTAATAAGTAGTTTACAACGTCATTGATATTGCCTACTAAGTACTCCTCGATATATCTTAGAAGCTCGCTCTCCGACATGTGAATTCCACGCGCTTCTGCTTCTACAATTAGCTTGTTAATTATAGCCCTTAACCTCTCAAACTCGTCGTGTGAGGGCTTAGCGAATTTTAGTAAATCCTCAACTACGTCTTCAATGCACTTTTCACAACCAATTTGTATGTCCTCGAGTACTATTATTCCCTCATTTTCAAGAAAACTCCT
>JAJHRJ010000076.1 GCA_020832865.1 Desulfurococcaceae archaeon | reverse complement strand
CGAATATTGGAGAGGGGTCTGGTACACCCATGTACTTCCTGTAGAACTCTACGTTGCCACAGCCCTTAAAGTCCACTGTTGCCGCGTCTACGAGTCCCCCTAACTCGCGAATAGCCTCGGGTGTCATGTAGCCATTAGTAACAATGGTGTTGAATAAACCCTCTTTCTTGGCGAGTTTAGCCGTGTCGTAGAAAAACTCGTAGAATACAGTGGGCTCATTGTAAGTGTAGCTTATACCGTGACAACCACTCCGCTTGGCAGCCTCGACAACGTCCTCTGGTTCCCAGGGCTCACCGTAAACTCTGTCTCTCCTGCTCTGGCTGAGCACCCAGTTAAGACAGAACTTGCAGTAGAAGTTACAGCCCGCTGTTGAAATCGAGAAGACTGAGGCTCCTGGGTGAAAGTGCATAAGGGGCTTTTTCTCTATTGGATCAGCATTCGCCGCTGTCAATATACCGTATACTACAGTGTAGAGTTGGCCATTGTAGTTGTAGCGTACTCCGCAGGCGCCAAAAGCCCCTGGTACAATAATACACCTCCTATGACACAGATCACAGCGTACCCTCCCGTCTCCGAGACTTATCCAGTGCGCTGCCAGCTTTACACCTGGTCTCTCCGGGTTAAATGCCCTTAGCTTAAACTCAGACACTACCTAACCCCTCGAAACACTATTTACCTATAAAACCCAATATATCCTGTGGTGTCTACGAGTGCACGTGGCAATTGTTCTAAGTGATTACCCCGCTGGCCTAGAAGTAGCGAGAGAGCTTAGACTAGAAGTCATCGGTGTACACGAGAAGGAGTTTCCAGATGGAGAGCTCTACGTGAGAGTACTTGACCCTGAGAAAATTAAGTCTAATAATGTAGTAGTATTTTCAACTATGTATCCTAGGCAGGAAAAGGCTTTACTAAAAACTCTTCTCGCTATTGATGCTGCCCGGAGAGCAGGTGCTGTCAGCGTGACTACTGTTATACCATATCTCGCTTACGCTAGGCAGGATAAGGTGTTTTTGCCGGGTGAGCCCGTTTCAGGCGGCCTCGTTACCGTATTACTCAAATCGGCGGGAGCAGATCTACTATTGACTGTTGATGTTCACAGTACACGTGTACTAGAGCCTTTTCAGAATAGAGCAGTGAATATTCTGATCTCAGATTTACTTGTAGCTAGGGCACTAAACTACCTAGATAAGCCTATTGTGGTGGCGCCAGATAAGGGTGCACTAGAGAGGGCTTGTTACGCTGCAAGAGCACATGGATTAACCTGTGATTTCCTAGTTAAGCAGAGAGACAGGATTACAGGTGAGATAAGCTATGCTCCACGCGAGATCAGTGTTAGAGGAAGCGACGTGGTATTAGTAGATGACATTATAAGCACGGGTGGCACTGTAGCAGAAGCTACTAGAATGCTCCTCTCAAGGGGTGCTAGAAGAGTTGTCATTGCCGCTACACATGGACTACTAGTTGGTGATGCCATGAGGAGGCTTGAAGAGTCAGGTGCTTACAGGATTTTACTGGCAAATACTCTCAGCATTAAACACGCGCACCCACTAGTAGAGTACGTGGATATCTCTAGTAGAATTTCAACAGAGTTAAAGAGACTACTGGGTATCTGAGTAGTGACTAGACTATACTTCACTCTGCGAGGAGATAATGAGCACTTAGCTAGAGGAGAGCTCTTCGCATTACTTGAGGCTCTAGGGGCTAGTATTAGTGTTGAGTGCTACACAATGATATGTATTACTAGTAATGTTGAGAGCACAGATCTAGCTGAGAGAATAATGAGTAGAGCTGGGTACTTAAAAGAGGCGGGTGTTCTACTAGGAGTTTTCGACGCCTACTCCGAGGACAGTGCAAAGAGCGTTGCTAGTATTATTGGTAAGAAAGGAGCTCACGTCTCGATCTTTAAATCCACTGTGAGTAATAGTGCTGTTAAATTATTCCTAGAAGCAGGTGGGCTTAAGCAGGGTGTTAAGAGAGGTGAAGAGTACAGGTTAATGTTCTCTAGTGGACTAGTTTTCCTCGGAGTGAAGAAGTATACTGTAAACTCTAAACTACTAGAGGAGAGAGCTCGTATTAAGCCCTTTAAGAGAAGTATTGAGTTAACTCCGGATATAGCGCGTGTACTAGTTAACTTGTCTAGAGCTAATAGAGGTGACATTGTCTTAGATCCCTTCGCTGGAACTGGTGTTGTTCTCGTTGAGGCGTGGTCTATGGGTATTAGAGCTGTAGGAGTAGATGTGGACAGTGCTCTTGTTCGCGGTATGAGAGATAATGTGCTTTTCTTTAGGGCTAATAGTGTAATCATACATGGAGACTCCAGCCTACTCACTTATAGAGAAGTAGATCACGTGGCCACGGATTTACCATACGGGAGAGCGGCGAGTACCCATGGTGCAGAGATCAAAAGCCTATATAGATGCTTCGTGGAGAAGCTTACTGAGTACTTGTCGAGAAGGGGTTTCGCAGTGTTTATGACTCCCCACTGGCTTGAGGACTATATAGATGAGATCATTTATGAACACGGTTTCAGGGTCACTGAGAGGTATTACAATTATGTACATAGTTCACTAACCAGGGTAATTAACGTGGTGAGGTGGATATGAATACAAGGATCTTCTTCCTAGGTACAGGTGCCGCTATGCCCATCTCGAGATCACTACCATGTATAGC
>JAJHRJ010000075.1 GCA_020832865.1 Desulfurococcaceae archaeon | reverse complement strand
GTACAAGTCTACTACGACTTGGTGTTGTCTCGGGCCAACATTTCTCACTTTTCTTATAAAGCCCACAGTGTATTCTCGGAGGGGGATCTCAGCTAATCTCTCCTCGACTATTTTTAGGGCTTTGCTCCTCCAGTGCTCACCGCGGTCTGTTCTCACGTGTAGATACACGTGGATCCAACCACCACCCCTCAGAGAGTTAACAGCGTGTGGTAAGTAATCTAAGGCTAGCTCAGGATAGGGCATAAGGACTCTGTTGACATGGTTCACTAGCATGGAGGTTGCAATGTCTTTAGCGTCACCTAGGATTGGATATACCTTGTCCTCTACATGATTAAGTTTTGTGTTTTCAACCATGTAGTAATAGGCGTCTGGATTAATATCTACGCTGTAAACTCTCGCTGGGTTAGCGTGCTTAGCTACAATAACACTGAATAAACCCACACCAGCAAACATGTTAAAAACTACTTCGCCAGGACTTACAAGCTTAGCTACTCTTATATGCTCGTAGTTTAGACTCGGAGATATGTATACCTTATTAATGTCTACTTTAAATAGGCAGCCATGCTCTCTGTACAGAGTCTCACTCCTCCGCTCTCCCGCGAGCCATACGTGTTTTCTAAGCCTATATGGGCCTTCAATACCGGGAATAGAGGCCCATACTGATTTAACATAGGGTAATCTCCTCAAGATCTCCTCAGCGAGGGGCCTCAATTCTCCCGGGTTCATGTTAAGCGGTGTTCTAATAAGCGCTATGTCACCTATAAACTCAACTCTCCTCCAAATTCTCTTAGCGAAGTCTTCTCCGAGAACCTCTCTTGCTATTCTTTTCAAGAGCTCTCCTCGAGTCATCTTGCACTCTCACTATGCTTACAGATATCTATTAAGACGCAGTTCTCGCAGAGTGGTCTCCTAGCTTTACAGGTCTCACGGCCGTGTTCAATTAGTAGTAGGTGTAACTCTAAGTACTTTTCTGGGCTAGTATTGCGCGCCCAGAAAGAGCTTATTTCCT
Organism: Desulfurococcaceae archaeon; assembly: GCA_020832865.1. Next base: position 1,698 of record JAJHRJ010000075.1, on the reverse strand, counting down.
CATAGTCTCCTCTCTTAGCGAGGCCTAGTCTAAGAGTTATCCTAGTGATATGTGTATCTACTGGGAAAACAGGCTGATTATAGTACATTAGTAGAACTACATCTGCTGTTTTATATCCTACACCGGGGAGTTCAAGTAGTATACGCCTAGCTTCTCTCATATTACTACTTCTAATAGCCTCTTCAACTAGTCTCTCTACGTCTCTTTCTATAAAGGCCTTAGCTAGCTCAATTAGCCTCTTAGACCTATTGTAGTGTATTCCAGCCGGCCTAATTAGCTCAGCTAATTCTCCTACTACTAGACTGGCAAGTTTCTCAGGCTTGATCACGCCTAACTTAGACTTAAGGTTACTGTATGCTCTCCACGCGTTTTTGTCACTTGTATTTTGGCTAAGCACTACGGCAACTATAAACTCGAATAGTTTAACTCCTCTAAGCCTAGGAGCCACGAAGTCGTCTAAATTCACAGTGTACTTAGACTTTAGTCTCTCGTGTACGAGATCGCCGATCAATGGGATCAAGGCCCTATTTATGGATATATTCTCTCTCTGTACCTCGGGAAGGGGGACGTCTCTCTAATGTGATCTAGCCCAGCAATCCACATGACAGCTCTCTCTATTCCTAAGCCAAAGCCGCTGTGAGGCACACTACCATACTTCCTGAGGTCTAAGTACCACTTGTAATCCTCAGGGTTTAATCCCTGCTCTAATACCCTCTTATATAGGGTCTCGTAGTCGTCTTCGCGCTCTCCACCTCCAATAATTTCACCGTAACCTTCAGGTGCTAATAGGTCAAATCCCAGTACTACCTCAGGGCGCGACCTATCAATTTTCATATAAAAGCTCTTTATTTGCCTTGGGAAGTGCGTGAGGAAAATTGGTGTCTCAAATTCTAGTGTTAATACTCTCTCCTCGTCGGCTCCTAGGTCATCACCCCACTTTACATTAACTCCCTTCTTCTGGAGGATCTCTATTGCCTCATCGTACTTCACTCTTGGAAATGGTGTCTTTAAAGCCCTTTTTAAGGGATTAATGTCTCTGCCGAGATCCTCGAGATCACTTCTCCTCTCTTCTAGAACTCTCTCTACAATGTGTACTACGAGCTCCTCGGCGACTCTCATCATGTCCTCCATGCTGAGCCACGCTGCCTCAGGCTCGAGGTGCCAGTACTCTGCTAGGTGTCTACGTGTTCTAGACTTCTCAGCTCTAAAACTAGGAGTTAAACTAAATACTTTCTCAAGTACGTAGACTAGAGCCTCTAAGTACAACTGTGCACTCTGACTCAAGTAGGCCTTAGACCCAAAGTAGTCTACAGGGAAGAGTGTAGCTCCTCCCTCACACGCTGATGCTGTGAGTATTGGTGGAGTTACCTCCCAATAGCCATTCTCGATAAAGTACTCACGCCCCGCTTTAAGAACTGTGTGTTTAATCTTGAATATTCTCGCGTAGCGTGGACTCCTAATCCATAAGTGCCTATTATCCATTAAGTAATCTACTCCCTCACCACCCTTGATCGGGAAGTCTCTGCTGTAGCCAATAATGGTGAAGTAGTCAGCATCAACTTCAAATCCTCCCGGTGCTCTCTCAGACTCTTTTACTACACCACAGGCTATTACACTAGCCTCAAGGCCAATATCCTTAAGCTCGTCAACGAGCTTCTCTCCGAGTTTACTAGCATCTACAACTACCTGGATAACTCC
>JAJHRJ010000007.1 GCA_020832865.1 Desulfurococcaceae archaeon | reverse complement strand
GTGGTAGAGAGACTATACTCTGATAGACCCTGTTCTCCTCTAGCTCAATAGAAGCCTTTCTCACATGTTCAACTGTGAGTTTCTCTGCTCCCTCTCTCTCAGCTATTTCACCGGACACTCTAAGCAAGTCTAATGCCCTACGTGCATCACCATGTTCTCTAGCGGCGAGTGCTGCGCAGTACGATATAACACTGTCATCTATAACCCCGGGTTTAAAAGCCAGATCTGCCCTCTGCTTTAAAATGGTAAATAACTGGTCTGCATTATATGGCTGAAAGACCATTTCCTCTTCACCTAGACTAGATCTCACCCTTGGATCCAGGTTCTCAACGAAGTTCAAGTCATTTGTAATACCAATAATAGAGACGCGTGCTTTCGAGAGATCCTCGTTTACGCGGAGAAGCTTATATAGTAGGTCGTCGCCATTCTTCTTAACGAAGAAGTCTACTTCATCTAGAATAACTATGTGTAATCCACCCCAGCTATCTAGTGCGCTAACGTAACGCCTATAAACCTCACTAACAGCGAGACCCGTATGGGGTACTCTGAGACCTAGGCTTGACGCCACTGAAGCTAGAACCTTATATGCAGTGTCAAATTTCCTAGTATTTACGTACGCGTAGTTAAGATCTACACCGTATGTTGAGGCCTTTTCCACTAGCTTTTTAACTACATACTTAGCAACAGCTGTTTTACCTGTACCAGTGAGCCCATATAGAAACACGTTACTTGGTCTCTCACCCTTAGCAGAGACTACTAGTATTTCAGCTAACCTCGCTATCTCCTTCTCCCTGTGAGGAAGAGTATCTGGCACGTAATCCGGGTGTAAAACCTCTCTATTTGCAAAAATCCTCGATACTAGACCGCGCTTCTTGAGTATCTCCTCGATCACATCGTCAGCGCTAATCATTATATCAATCCCCAGTTGTCTATTACAATAAGAGGCAACAAGACTGACACTTAAAGTCCACTATTAATCTCGGCGAAATACCTTTAAAACCCAAATAAGTAATTCATAACAACACAGAGTGGGCCGGTAGCTCAGCCTGGAAGAGCGCCCGGTTGGCAACGGTATGCTAGAGTCCGGGAGGTCCCGGGTTCAAATCCCGGCCGGTCCACTTCTAAATAATGATAAGTAAACATTGAGGTCTGAGACTGCTGAGTGTCTGTTAAGAAGTCTAATGGAAATTCTTCGAGTGTATTATTTAAAAGCCTGTTTTTTAGTTTATTAGATGGTTTAGCGTAATGTAATCTCAGGTGGTTATGCTTATATGAGAGACGAAGTCAACATCCTGGAGCACGAGCTAGTTCCAAAACACGAGATAGTACCTCCTGAAGAGGCCCGTAAAATACTAAAAGAGCTGGGTGTAGAGCCGTGGCGGCTTCCATGGATATCGCTAAATGACCCTGTTGTGAGGGCTATTGGCGCTAAGCCAGGTGATATTGTGAGGATTTATAGAAAAAGCCCCACCGCTGGCATTTCTATAGTTTACCGGTATGTTGTGCCAGAGGTGACTAAGAAGTCTTGAGCACTGAGGAAAACCTCACAGTAGATGATCTTTGGCTAATTATGCGCAAGTACCTCGAGGAAAAAGGGCTTGTAAGACAGCACCTCGACAGTTACAATAGATTTGTGAGAGAAATACTCCCTGAGATAATTTCAGAGTTCAGGGAAATAGCCGTAACCGCGAACACTAAGCTCATAATAGAGAGGCCGAGAATAGGACCTAAGCCGCAGTGGATAGATGTAGATGGAACAGCTAGCTATAAGACTCCGCTTGAGTGTAGAATAAGAAATCTAACATACATGATACCAGTCTTCGTAACTGTAAGGCTTGAGGGGGAGGTGACTACTCGAGAAGTTGAGCTGAAACTAATGGATCTCCCTGTTATGCTGAGATCAGATGTTGATCCACTTAGCAAAATGACGCCTGAGGAGCTTATTGAAATCGGTGAGGATCCAGGAGATCCAGGAGGATACTTTATTATCAATGGAAGTGAGAGAGTCCTAGTGGCTCAAGAGGACTTAGCGAGTAATACTATTCTCGTAGACTACGGCCAAGAGGGAACAGGAATAACACATACAGCTAAAGTTATCAGCGCCGCGTATGGAAGACGCTCACAGCTTATTATAGACTTAAAGAAGGATGGTGTGTTCTACGCTAATATTCAGGCGCGTAAAATACCTGCTATAATACTAATGGTGGCTCTAGGGCTTGACGTACGCGAAATACCTTACGCTATATCACCAGACCCCAAATTCCACCAGGAGATATTACCATCAATACTTCACGCGGAGCAGATTTTGCCTAGACTAGAAATACCCCCAGAAGCATCTGAAGAGGAGATTAGAAAGCTCGTAGAGGAGTATAGAAAGAGGGCTATGGAGGAGGCCCTCGACTATATTGGAGCAAGATTCGCTATAGGTAAACCTAGAGAGGAGAGAATAGCGAGAGCTCAGAGAATACTAAATGAGAAGCTCCTTCCTCACATAGGTATAGATTCAAGCAGAGAGACTAGACTAATGAAAGCTGTATTTATAGGACAAATGATCGCGAGAATACTTGAGCTCAAGAGGGGGCTCCGAGGCCCAGATGACAAAGATCACTATAGAAATAAGAGATTAAAGTTAGCGGGAGACCTCCTCTCTATACTGATCAGGGCTTCACTGACATCGTTCACTAGAGATCTTAGAGAGGAACTAGAGAGGCAAATATCTAAGACGAAGAGGGTTGAAATTAAAACCGTCTTTAAGCACGCTACTATAACAGATAGAATCCTCAGTGCAATGGCTACTGGTAACTGGCCTGGTGGAAGAACAGGAGTAAGCCAGTTACTAGACAGAACAAATATGCTTAGTACTCTAAGTCACTTAAGAAGAGTAGTCTCTCCCCTAGCGAGAACACAGCCTCATTTTGAAGCCAGAGAGCTTCATGGAACACAATGGGGCAGGATCTGCCCAGTAGAGACTCCCGAGGGAACAAATATAGGGCTTGTAAAGAACTTAGCCCTCTTAGCTAACGTGAGCGTCGGTATTGAAGACCGGGAAATCGAGGAGTTGTTATATGAGCTTGGAGTTATACCAGTAGTTACTAGGAGGGTGAAAGGTAAGGTTAAAAAGGGCTACTTAGACCTAATAAGGGAGGGAATTAATAGGGGAGAACCCGTAGAGGAGAAGTTTATAGGTTGCAGCAAGGTTTTCCTGAATGGTAAGTTTATAGGATATCACCCTAATGGAGAATTACTCGCTAATAAGATCAGAGAGCTTAGAAGAAGAGGAGAGATTAGCCCTGAAGTAAATGTCGCGCACTTTAAGACTGAGTACATAAATGAAGTCGTAATTAACACTGATGGTGGACGTATTAGGAGACCACTAATAGTAGTTGAAAATGGTAAACCTAAGTTAACAAAGGATATTGTCAAGAGAGTTGAGAGAGGAGAGCTTTCATTTGATGATCTAGTCAAAATGGGAGTTATCGAGTACATTGACCCAGATGAGGAAGAGAACACCTATATAGCCCTACTACCAGACCAGATCACCCCAGATCACACTCACTTGGAGCTCTGGGTTCCCGGAATAATGGGAATAACAGCGTCAATAATACCATACGCTGATCATAATCAAAGCCCGAGAAACATGTACCAAGCCGCCATGGCGAAGCAGGCTCTAGGTCTAAGCACTGCTAACTTCCAGCGGAGAGTAGATACGCGTGGACACCTCCTACACTACGCTCAAAAACCCCTAGTACAGACGAGAACAACTGATATAATCGGCTATAATGAGAGAGCAGCAGGCCAGAACATGGTTGTAGCCATATACGCTTTCTCTGGTTATAACATGGAGGACGCTGTAATCTTAAATAAGAGTAGTGTAGAGAGGGGTCTCGCGAGGTCAACCTTCTTCAGGCTCTACTCTACAATAGAGAAGAAGTATCCTGGCGGCGTTCAAGACGAGATTACAAAGCCCCCTGCTGGAGTTAGAAACTACAAGGGGCAAAGAGCCTATGATAAGCTCGAAGAAGACGGCATTATAGCACCAGAAACCGAGGTTGTTGGGGGAGAAGTTCTAATTGGTAAAATCAGCCCCTCGAGATTCCAAGTCGCAGAATACGAGGGTACTAGTGGGTTAGTTAAGAACGATACAAGCGTGTCAGTTAGACATGGTGAGAAGGGAGTTGTAGACGTAGTGCTACTGACTATGGACAATGAGGGTAACAAGCTGATAAAAGTGCGCGTGAGAGATCTCAGGATTCCAGAACTAGGAGATAAGTTTGCCTCTAGACATGGACAAAAAGGTGTAGTAGGCTTACTAATACCACAGTATGACATGCCCTTCACAGAGGATGGAGTAACACCAGACCTCATAATTAACCCACACGCTTTTCCCAGTAGAATGACCGTGGGACAGCTTCTAGAGAGCATTGCAGGAAAAGCTGCCGCCCTCCGAGGAGAACTCGTTGAAGCTACTCCATTCTTTAAGGAAAATGTAGAGAACTTGAGACTAGTACTGAAGCGTTATGGGTACTCGCCAACCGGTGAGGAGGTAATGTATGATGGAAGAACAGGGGAAATGATTGAGTCACCTGTGTTTATCGGAGTAGTGTACTATCAGAAGCTACACCACATGGTTAGTGATAAAATACACGCTAGAGCCGGAGGCCCTGTTCAAGTATTAACAAGGCAGCCAACACAGGGACGTTCAAGAGAGGGGGGTTTAAGGTGGGGTGAGATGGAAGTGGACTGCCTTATCGGGCACGGTACATCTATTGCTCTGAGAGAGACTATGAGAGAGCGCAGTGACCGCGTAATTATATACGTGTGCGAGGAGTGTGGGCTAATAGGGTACTATGATAAGAGCAGAGAGCGATACATGTGCCCAATACACAAAGATAAAGCAACACTAAAACCTGTTGAGACAACATATGCGTTTAAGCTACTGATCCAGGAGCTTATGAGTATGGGTATTAGACCTAGACTCATAGTTAGAGACATTAGTAGAGGGTGATCCCTGTGCTCACTAATAGAGTGTCTAAAATAAAATTTGGCATACTCTCACCTGACGAGATACGTAAAATGAGTGTAACAGCTATTGTAACAACTAACGTGTTTGACACTGATGGCGCACCAGTAGATGGAGGTGTAATGGATAGGCGCATGGGCTCAATAGAGCCTGGAGAGACGTGCCCAGTCTGTGGAAATAAGCGAGATAGCTGTGTAGGGCACTTTGGCCACTTAGAGCTCGCAAAGCCTGTTATTCACGTAGCATTCGCTAAGCACATTTTAATCTACCTAAAAGCGACCTGTAGTAATTGTGGTAGAATTAAGATACCAGAAGATGAGAGAGAAGAACTCTTGAGGCTACTAAGAGACCTCGAAGAGCTTAAATTAACCTATCTCAAGAGGAGACTACACGAGTACATTAGAAAAAAGGCATCAGCTACAACTACTTGTCCGCACTGTGGAGAGCCATCACTAGAGTATAGACTTGAAAAGCCACACTTATTTTTCACTAAGACAGAGACAGGTCTGAGAAGAGTTACTCCGAGTGAAGTGAGAAAGCACCTTGAGAAGATACCTGACGACGACGTGAGACTACTAGGAGGAGATCCCCAGGATGCTAGGCCAGAGTGGATGGTGTTAACGGTACTGCCAATACCACCTAGGCAGGTGAGACCCTCCGTCATATTAGAAACAGGAATGAGAAGTGAAGACGATTTAACACACAAACTCGTAGATATAGTGAGAACTAACACTAGGCTGAGAGAGCACGTTGAGAGTGGCGCACCGGAAGCAATTATCGAGGAGGAGTGGGATCTACTACAGTACCACATCTCTACATATTTTGACAACGAAGTCTCAGGTACGCCTGTGGCGAGGCACAGAGCTGGAAAGCCCCTCAAGGGTATAGCTCAGAGACTAAAGGGTAAAGAGGGGAGATTTAGAGGTAATCTTAGAGGTAAGCGCGTAGACTACTCCGCGAGAACCGTCATAAGCCCTGATCCAAACCTGAGTATAAACGAGGTAGGTGTTCCCGAAGAAGTAGCTAAAAAGCTCACGATACCAGAGCGAGTAACACCCTGGAATATAGAACTCCTGCGGAGACTAGTACTCAACGGCCCCGATAAGTGGCCGGGGGCAAATCACATTATTAGACCAGATGGCAGAAAAATAAACTTGAAGTACGTTGATAGAAAAGCAGCTGCTGAGTCATTAGAGCCAGGCTTTATTGTTGAGAGACACCTCTTAGATGGAGACATAGTTCTCTTTAACCGTCAACCATCACTACACAGAATCTCGGTAATGGCGCACTTAGTCAGAGTATTGCCATATAAGACGTTTAGATTAAATCTGCTTGTCTGCCCACCATACAACGCGGACTTCGACGGAGACGAGATGAACTTACACGTTCCTCAGAGTGAGGAGGCTCGCGCTGAAGTAAGACTCCTAATGCTCGTAGAGAAGCACATACTAACTCCTAGGTATGGAGGACCAATAATAGGTGGACTCCAGGACTACATTAGCGGCGCTTACTTACTAACAGTGAAGTCAACTCTGCTTACTAAAGACAGAGTTGCGCTTCTACTTGCACCCACGGGTTACAGAGGCCCACTACCAGAGCCAGCTATTCTTAAACCAAGAGAGTACTGGACAGGTAAACAACTAATATCTTTGTTTTTGCCTAGCGACTTTAACTACAAGAAGACTTCAACTATTGGAAAGGCATCGGTACTCAGGTGTATTGATGAAGACTGCCCACATGATAGCCTAGTTATTATTAAAAAAGGCGTTCTCTTAGAGGGGGTTATTGATAAGAGCAGTATTGGTAGAGAAGAGCCTGAAAACATTATTCACTGGCTTATAAAAGAGTACGGGGAAAACCTCGCCAGGGAGTTCATGGATAGAGTCTACAAGATGTTTATTGCTATGTGTGAGATCCATGGATTAACAATGAGCTACGATCACTTAGCAGTAAAAGAGGAGGTTAAGAAAGCCATATATGACATTATAGAGAGAAAGAAGAGTGAGGTAAATGAGCTAATTAAACTGTATAAAGAAGGTCGGCTTGCTCCAAGGCCTGGGAAAACTCTAGAAGAGACTCTTGAGGACGAGATCATTAATGCTATGTCGAAGAAGCTTCTTGACGAAGTAGCAGATGTTTTAACGCAGCACTTGTCCCTAGCAAACCCTGTAGTCATAATGGCTAGAACGGGTGCTAGAGGTAACCCGGTTAACCTTGCACAAATGAGTGGTCTACTTGCACAGCAGACTGTTAGAGGTAAAAGGCTCTCAAGGGGCTATAATGGAAGAATGCTCTCACACTTTAAACCAATGGATCTAGGAGCTGAGGCTAGAGGCTTCGTGGAGAAGGGGTTTGTTGACGGGCTTAGCCCCCTAGAGTTCTTCTTCCACACTGCAGCTGGCAGAGAGGGCCTAATAGACACAGCTGTGAGAACGAGTCAGTCAGGCTACATGCAGAGAAGGCTTATAAATGCTCTCCAAGACCTCGTAGTGTACTACGATGGCTCTGTTAGAACAACTTCTGGGGAAATTGTGCAGTTACTTTACGGTGAAGACGGTGTTGACCCCACAAAGAGTGATCACGGGAAGTCCGTGAACGTTGACAGAGTAATTGAGAAGTACTTGAAGAGGTGATAAATGTGAGCGAGGTAGAGTCTAAGCTTAAAGAGATCCTTGAAAAAGTAAGGCCTCATTTAACTGTGCAGATATATGATGAGTTATTTAAGAAGCTAAAAGACGCTGTAGAGAAGTATAAATTAACTCTCGAAGACGCTGAGAAAATAGCCTGGGAGGCTGCTAATAGGTATCATAAGGCTCTAGTTGAGCCTGGAGAAGCTGTAGGAACTATAACTGCACAGAGTTTAGGCGAGCCTTCTACGCAGATGACTCTAAGAGTATTTCACTATGCCGGCGTCAGAGAGTACAATATTACTCTCGGCTTACCTCGCTTAATCGAGATAGTAGATGCTAGGAAGAGGCCTGAGACCCCGATCACGGAGATTTATCTCGTTGAGGACATTAAGCGCGATCCTGAAAGAGCAATAGAGTTAGCGAGGAGAATAGAATTGACATTCATAGAGAACGTTGCGAGAGAGATAAATATAAGGCTTGGAGTAGGGGTAGTTGAGGTAATACTGGATCCCGATATGTTAAGTAATAAAGGCGTGACAATTGAGCAAGTTGTAGACGCCTTAGAGAGACTGGAAATAGGCTCGGTTGAAGTCTCTGGCGAGAACTCATATGAAATAATAATAACACTTAGCGATGAGTACTTAGACCCATCTAAAATAGAGAAAGTTAGGACTATGATTTCGCAAGCTTACATTAAGGGGATTAAGGGGATAAAGAAGACGATTATACAGCGCAGAGGCGATGAGTACGTAATAATAGCTGAGGGCACGAATTTAGAAGAGATCATGCGAGTTCCCGGCGTAGATTGGCGCCGTGTTTATACCAATGATATTCACGAGGTTGAGAGAGTTCTTGGGATAGAAGCGGCTCGCGCCGCCATAATAAAAGAGGTCTTTAACGTCCTAAGTGATCAGGGCTTAGACGTTGATATAAGGCATATAATGCTATTAGCAGATATGATGACGTGGACTGGTCACATTAGGCAAATTGGCAGAATGGGTATTGCCGGGGAGAAGCCAAGTGTTCTCGCTAAGGCTACATTTGAGACAACTGTACAGAAGCTCGTTGAGAGCGCTGTAATGGGAGAGGAAGACCCAATGACTGGTGTAACAGAAAACACTATTTTAGGACAATTACCACCAGTAGGTACAGGAGTAGTTAAAATATTCATGAATTTACCAGTAAAGAAACCTGAAGAGAGTGAAGGGGGTTAAAGTGGCGTTAAAGCCAGAGCTAATAAGAGCTATACAAGTCGCAGCTAGAACAGGCAGTGTCGAGTTCGGGGCGCGTGAAGTTAAAAAACTAGTTTTACACGGAAATGCCAAGGCAATTGTAATCGCTAAGAACTCACCACCGGAGTTAAAAAGAGACCTGGAGTATTACGCTAAACTCAGCAATATACCAGTCCTAGTGTTTGATGGAACAAGCATAGAGCTTGGATCTATAATTGGAAGACCCCACAGCGTCACAGTGCTAGCTATTATAAATCCCGGTCAATCAAATATCCTAGACTTGGTTAAACAGGTGAGAACTTCTGAGTAAAGCCAGAGCTAACATCAAGATTACGCCTGAAGAGTTTAGGTACATGGCCCTCTTCAGTGACTTAACAGGAACAACCGTGAAAGACTGCATTATTGAAAATGACAGTAACAGAATAATATTCTTAGTAGATCCAGGCGATGTTGGGAAGGCTATTGGGTCTCGGGGCTTCCTTATACAGAAGCTAAAGAGCCTATTAAACAAAAACGTTGAAGTAGTAGGCTATAGTAACAACCTCGAGGAGCAGGTCAAATACGCATTAATGCCGGCGAGAGTTACTGGTATAAAGCTTGTTAACAGGCCTGACGGCTCAAAAGTCCTCTATGTTGCCGTAGACCCAAAAGACAAGGCTATAGCTATTGGTAAAAATGGGAGAAATGTTCAGAGAGCGAGATTAATACTTAAAAGGCACTTTGACATAGACTCCGTAGTAATAGTGTAGTCTAGGTGTCTGCAGAGTGCCTGGTAAGAAAGGGCCTACTGGACTCTACGCTGCGAGAAGGCTTATTGAGAAGAGAAAGAAGTTTAGGTGGCATCAGAGAGAATACCAGAGAAGAGTGCTCAGAAAACAGGGACTCCTCTTAGACCCCCTTGAAGGAGCCCCCATGGCTAGGGGGATAGTTCTCGAGAAAGTGCCAGTTGCGTCTCGTAAACCAAACTCGGCTGTTAGAAAGTGCGTTAGAGTACAACTCGTAAAGAACGGCAAAGTCGTAACAGCGTTTGTTCCATGGGATGGAGGCATAAACTACATTGACGAGCACGACGAGGTAATTATAGAGAAAATAGGTGGTACACTGGGAGGTGCTATGGGAGATATCCCAGGCGTGAAGTATAAGGTTGTAATGGTTAATGGAGTATCTCTTAAAGCACTCTGGCTTGGGAAGAAGCAGAAGCCAGTGAGATAAGTTAAGGTTGATATTGCCATGTCATCTACGAGTACACTCGAAGTGCAACTAGGTGAAATTAAGTTGTTCGGTAAGTGGAGCTATGACTGGATTGAAGTAAGAGATCCGAGTTTAAAGAGATATCTCTGCCTTAAGCCAGTTTACTTACCGCACACTAGTGGTAGACATGAGCACAAGAAGTTTGGTAAAGCCACCGTTCCAGTAGTTGAGAGACTAATAAATAAGCTCATGAGACCAGGAAGAAATGCCGGTAAAAAACACTTAGCTTACAATATTGTTAAAAAAGCTTTTGACATTATTTACCTGAGAACAGGAGAGAACCCGTTACAAGTATTAGTGAGAGCTATTGAGAATAGTGCTCCACGCGAAGACACTACTCGAATAATGTACGGTGGTATAGCATATCACGTCTCTGTAGACGTCTCCCCACTGAGGAGAATAGACGTTGCACTGAGGCACATAACTGAGGGGGCCAGGCTAAAGGCCTTCAATAATCCAATACCAATTGAAGAGGCGCTTGCAGAGGAGATCATTTTAGCGGCGAGTGGAGACACTAAGAGCTACGCTATACAGAGAAAAGACGAGATTGAGAGAATAGCCCTCAGTAGCAGGTAGCTTTACAGTGTTTTCACACTGCTAAGTACTAATCTAATAGTGTCCAATGATTCATTAACGCTTATTTTCATTTACTCGCATAGACATAGACTTATAAATGGCTTACGCGGGGTCATTAATACTTGATCAGCTTTTACACATACAAAAGCTTCCTGTGAGCTAGACTAGATTTATAAGCTCACTTCTAAATTCAAGTGTTACTGAGGCTTGGTGAAATATATGAGTGTGCCGCAGAAACCCCATTTAAACTTAATAATGATAGGGCACGTAGACCACGGCAAGAGCACAATGACAGGTCACATACTGTACCGTTTAGGATACTTCGACGAGAAGACGATGAAGGAGATTGAGGAGCAAGCTAAGAAGATGGGAAAAGAGAGCTTTAGGTATGCGTGGCTACTTGATAGGCTAAAAGAGGAGAGAGAGCGAGGTCTAACAATATCTCTATCATACATGAAGTTCGAGACTAAAAAGTACTTCTTTACAATCATTGATGCTCCAGGACACAGAGACTTCGTAAAGAACATGATCACGGGGGCGAGCCAGGCTGACGCGGCAATACTAGTGGTTAGTGCTAGGAAAGGAGAGTTTGAGGCCGGTATGAGCGCTGAGGGTCAAACCAGAGAGCACGCTATTTTAGCGAGAACTATGGGTATTAACCAGCTAATAGTAGCGATTAATAAGATGGATGCTACTGAGCCCCCATACAGCGAGAAGAGGTATAAGGAGATTGTAGAAGTACTCAGCAAGTTCCTAAAGAGCATTGGCTATGACATCTCCAAGATACCATTTATACCTATATCAGCATGGACGGGTGAGAACCTCATAGAGCGCTCACCAAACATGCCGTGGTATAATGGCCCAGTTCTAGTAGAGGCCTTAGACTTCTTAGTACCGCCTACTAAGCCTATTGATAAGCCACTTAGAATACCTATACAGGACGTGTACTCAATATCAGGTGTGGGTACAGTTGCCGTTGGGAGAGTCGAGAGTGGAGTATTAAAAACAGGTGATAAAGTCTCAATAATGCCTCCAGCCCTCACAGCTGAAGTTAAGTCTATTGAAACACACCACGTTAGACTCGAAAAGGCTGAGCCTGGAGACAATATTGGATTTAACCTTAAGGGTGTTGAGAGAAAAGACTTAAAGAGAGGAGACGTAGTGGGGCCATTAGATAGCCCACCAGTAGTTGCAGACGAATTCACAGCGAGAGTAATGATTGTGTGGCATCCAACAGCTATAGCTGTAGGATATACTCCAGTTATTCACATACACACAGCCAGTGTCGCGTGCAGAATAACCGAGATCGTCGCAAAGATAGATCCCAGGACAGGTAAGGAGTTAGAGAAGAACCCGCAGTTTATTAAGCAGGGAGATATTGCAATAGTGAAGTTTAAGCCAATTAAGCCACTAGTAGTTGAGAAGTACTCAGACTTTCCTGGACTTGGAAGATTCGCGATGAGAGATATGGGTAAAACAGTTGGTGTAGGACAAGTAATAGAGGTCAAGCCAGCACAAGTAGCAGTTAAGAAGTAGAGAGAAGGAGTCCTCTAGCGTAACTATATGAGTATTTTTTCCTGTGTGAGATTAATGCTGTGTTTACGCTTAAAACGGGGAGTAGCATAATGTCGCTTCAGAGAATGGTTAGAATAAAAGTGTGGAGTACAGATGTAGAAGTACTAGAAGACTTTGTCTCAAAGCTAGTCGATATAGCCAAGAAGAGTGGTGTGAAAATAAGCGGCCCTATTCCCTTACCCACTAAGAGGCTTACAGTTAGAACACTTAAACTGCCACACGGCGAGGGGAAAAAGAAGTATGAAAAGTGGGAGATGAGAATACATAAGAGACTACTCTACATAGCAGAAGACGAGAGAGTGATGAGGCAACTAATA
>JAJHRJ010000074.1 GCA_020832865.1 Desulfurococcaceae archaeon | reverse complement strand
AGGGGTAGCTATGTTGTTGAAAGTCCTCTTAGATTAGCGCTTAAGCGAGCACCTGTACTCGTGTACTTGTACCTGATGAATGCTGTTACTGGTAGTATAGTTGCGACTTTTGAAAACATCATTCAGAGACTTGCTATTCTCGCTGCTTTCATGCCAATGTTAGCTGATAACTCAGGTAATATAGGTGCTCAGTCTTCAGCTATAATTATTAGGGGGTTAGTTACAGGTGAGATTAAGCTCTCTAAGAGAGATATTGCAATGATACTTGTAAAAGAATTCCTTACTTCTACACTTATGCTTACAGTCTTAGCGCCAGTGAGCTTTGCAATAGGCTTTACAATATCCTTCTTAGCACTACACGAGATAGTAACCTCAATTAGAATAGCATTAATTGTGACACTAGCACTCATAACCTCGTGCTATGTAGCGGATATTGTGGGGTCACTGTTCCCAATACTACTAGTTAAACTCCACATTGATCCAGCTATGGCCTCGGCGCCTGTTATAACGACTATAGCAGACATTACTACGGTGACTGTTTACTTCACGATAGCTACTTTGCTATTCAAAGCATATTAATTAAGAGTTAAATGCGAAAGGGGTGTGGTAATAGCTCAGAGAGGCTTTTAACAACTATTTCTCTGCTCTTTAAACTATACATTACTAGCGTAGCATCAGGGTTAAACTCTGCTATGACTTGTCTACAAGCACCACATGGTGGTATGGGCTTCTCTGTGTCTGAAACTACTGCTACTATTAGTGGCTTTTTACAGCCACTAGTAATCATTGAGGCTATTGCAGCTCTCTCAGCGCAAATTGTGAGCCCGTAGCTAGAGTTCTCAATATTTACACCTACATATACTTCTCCATTCTCACACAGGACAGCAGAGGCCACGTGAATGTTGCTGTAAGGTGCATAACTGTTTTGTATTATAGAGGAGGCTTTTTCAATGAGGCTCCAGTAGGTATGTTCACTCAGAGGGCTTCACCTCAATAATGTACTCCTCGTCGTTAATATCCCACTTCTCAATAAGGCCTCCTAGTTTACCTGCTTGCATCTGATCACTTGTAACTAGGAGGTTAATACACCTAGTCTCACTCATAATGTACTCTCTCTTAGAATTTAATAACCGCACTTTGTCATCTGGCGCCACGACAATAGCCGTGATCTTAGCTGTTAGGGGTAATTTCAGCATTTTCCTCATAACTTGTACTCTTCTAACCACATCTCTAGCTAATCCCTCTGCTAACTCCTCCTCAGAGATCTTCGTGTCTACAGCTACGACACCGTACTTGAAGTCACTAACAGCGTACTCCTCCGGGTAGTAGGGGGTGATCTCAACGTCGTCCTTTGTGATTACTACTTCAACACCGTTCAGCGTGCATTTATAGATACCGCTGGAGAGAATGCTCTTAGCTACTATATCGCTATTCTCCTCTATGTGCCTAGTGATCTCGCTCATTAGTTTACGGTATCGTGGTCCCAGTGATTTGTAGTTGGGCTTTACTCTGTACTTTCTAATCTCCTCTATTCTACTGGCTTCTACTATTTCAAAGTGCCTAGTGTTACATGTGAATTTAGCGATCTCAGATAGGTTTTTGAGGGCTTCTAAGACTCGCGGGCTACTCGAGTATATTATGACTCTTCTCACTGGTTGACGAAGTTTTAATCCAGCCTTCATTCTAGCTCCAGCTACGGCGCTGTATACTTCGCGTACTAGCTCCATATCTCTTTCTAGATCTTCACTAATCAAGCTATTGTCTGGCTGAGGGTATTCTAATAGGTGAATACTGGGCTTCTCGTAGTAGTCTCTATATAGAACCTGGTAAATGTACTCTGTAATTAATGGTGTAATGGGTGCTAGTAGTCTTAGAAGCCTATCTAGAACGTAGAAGAGAGTTGCATAAGCAGCCATCTTGTCTGCTACATTCTCCTCGATCCATACACGGGGCCTTATTAGCCTCACATACCAGTGGCTTAGATCCTCAACTAAGAAGACTCTAATTAGCTTCACAGCCTCGTGAACCCTATAGGACTCCATGTGCTTTATGACCTCTCTTACTAGGCTATTTATCCTACTCAGGATCCACTTGTCTTCTACTCGCAGAGCTTCTTTATACGCTTGAAATCCGTGCTCACGGGGATTAAAACCATCTAGCTCCATGTAAGTCTTAGCAAAGACGCTCACACTCCACAGTATAGAGAGGTCACGACGTGCCTCTTCAAGCTCTCTCCAAGAGAACTTAACGTCTTCCCACAGTGTATTAGAGAGGAGCCAGAGTCTAAGTGGGTCACGGCCTATTTTCTCAATTACCTCGTCTGTTCCAACATAGTTTCCAAGACTCTTATGCATTTCTCGCCCTTTCTCATCCAGCATGAAGCCATGTACAAGTACGACTCTGTAAGGGGCTCTCCCGTAGACTAGCACTCCGGACCTCAGTAGCGAGAAGAACCAGCCCCTGATCTGGTCAGAGCCCTCTACAATGAAGTCTACTACTGCCTCCTCAGCGCTCATTTTCTCGGGGTGTCCACGTGAAGCGTAAAATGCAACACCACTATCTAACCACACGTCGATGACATCGGGGACTCTTCTCATCTCAAGGCCGCAGTAAGGGCATTTAAACGTTACTTTATCAATCCACGGTTTGTGCAGGTCTTGTGGTGTGTAACCAGCGTACTTAGCGAGCTCTTCTACACTCCCTACAACTACTCTGTGACTATTTGGACACAGCC
>JAJHRJ010000073.1 GCA_020832865.1 Desulfurococcaceae archaeon | reverse complement strand
GGGGATAGGTACCCGGAGGTCCCGGGTTCAAATCCCGGCCCGGGCCCTTTCACGATTTTAAAAAGTCCTCTATTTACTCTAGTCACTTAAAGGGTGACGTGACTTGGCAACTGCTAGACAGAGGTATTTGGCTAATAGGTTAGTAGAGAAATACGGGGTTATTGGTCGTGTAGCTAGTAGGTATATTTGTGCAGGTTACTCCGTTAGATTACTGCATTTAACAAGACATGGCCCAGTACACATTGTTGCTAAGAAACACGGGTCTGTTTTTGCTATAGACGTAGTCACAGAGAATCCAAGTGTTAACGCCGCTAAGAACCTCCTAGAGAAGTCTAAGTTGCTTAAAGCACACCCTATACTCGTGATTTACGGGGGAGAGTTTACTGTACCCCGAGAAGTACTATTATTCTGCGAGGAAAACGGTATTAGGTTAAAGAGAGTAATCAGTGACTAGTACTCAACACCTTTCTTAACACTACTCACTCTCTCACATCTACACACTTCTCTCGCGAGCTCAACTGGGTCACTTATTTTCACTATTGGAACTAGGGCTCTACTATCAAGGTAGAGTGGCCAAGACTTTACAATATCTGTAGAGTACCCTGTATCTACTAGTACATAGATGGGCTTCTTCTCAGTGTAGGCTGTTACTAGCTCTTGAATACAACCTGCTCCACCACCGAGAACAACGAGTAAGTCTGATGTTCTAACTAGAAATACGCTTCTAGCTCGAAAAGACACGCCTGTCTTAATAACTATAGCTTTCTCAGGGTAAGATATGTGCTCTAGTTCTAGTGGCGGAAGAATAATCACGGTGAACCCGTAGTTCAAGGCAGTGTCCACAACATGCTTCATTAACCCCCAGTATCCTCCAACAACGAGCCTAGTGCCTGATCCACAGTTAACCCAGAGCTCATCTATAAATCTACGTGCTTTTACTAAGAGCTCTTCACTAGGCTCCTCGCTGTGGGCAGCAATACCCATATACACGTTAATACACCAGTACACTGTAGTTTAGTGTGATTTAAGTAGTGCCTAGTAGCCGCCGCCGGGATTCGAACCCGGGACCTCTGCCTTACCAGGGCAGCGCTCCACCAGGCTGAGCTACGGCGGCTCCTATTCTCTCTTACTCTTGGAGAGGTTCTTAAAGCTTATCTAACTGTAGAAATATTGTAAACTACTCCTCTTTGACTCTGTAACCTCTTTCTCTTAGTTGACTGTATATCTCATCTACTACTTTAGGGCCAAAGGTTGGTAGATTCTGGAGTCTTCTACGTGGTGTCTTAGCGAGGTCACTTAGTGTTTTAATGCCGTGTTCAATGAGTATTCTAGCTCTAGTTCTACCAATAAGTTTAAGGGATACGAGCTCAACAGCGTCTTCTCTAACGCCATTTTCTACTCTAACCGCGAGTATGTGTAATTTTCTAGATAAATCCACGTTTCCGAGAACTCTCTCTACTTTACTGAGAGCACTAATAATCCAGCTCGCAGTATCTCTAATATTATAGAGGTCTCCGGGGCCTATCATGTAGTTCTCTAGTATCTCATCCTCTGTCTTCTCGTTAATCCAGTCGTAGAGTATACTAGCGTATACTAGTCCAGTTAGCCAGTCATCGTAACTGTAGAAATCACTGTTAATAGGAGGTGTTTTTCTCTCAAACACTTCACTGATCTCCTCATACTGAGAGAGGACTCTCTCTGAAATATACCCACTACTCCTCTTAAAGTCAGGGGTGAGTGTAACTAGGTGGAGTATGTAGAAGTCGCTGAATTCCCTGGGCTTGTGGTTTAAGTAGAGGACAACTGTTAAGGGATCTAGGTAAGTGTACGATGTCATTTTACCTAGTATTGTTGGCTTTAGCTCCTCTAGTGCAGAGATGATCATGTTAGCCTCTGCTAGTATGCGTATAACCTCTTCTATTCTTAAGTGAAGGTACTCTACGTCTCCACTATATAGGGCTGAGTAAGTGTACTTTAAAAGCTCTAGTAGCTCACTAATACGCTTTGCCTCACCTGAAACTATCGCGGAGAGGACG
The DNA here is from genome assembly GCA_020832865.1 of Desulfurococcaceae archaeon. Next base: position 722 of record JAJHRJ010000073.1, on the reverse strand, counting down.
TGTACTCTGAGACTTCTCTCAGCAAACATTTTTCCTATAATAGGCTCAGGAGTAGAGTTTATGTATTTAAACCCCTCTTTTACATCTCTAGCGTCAACTATAATCGCCTCGCCAAGGTCATCGTACTGGGGTCTACCAGCTCTACCAGCCATTTGTTTATACTCAGAGACTCCTATATTAACTCGCCTACCACTACTGGGATCATACCTTTTAACTGAGACTAGAACTCTCCTCGCAGGTAGGTTAATGCCTGCTGCCAGCGTGGGAGTAGCAAAGACTACTCTGAGAATTCTCCTTCTAAAAGCATCTTCTACAACTCTCCTCGAGATCATAGATAAGCCAGCGTGATGAAACCCCACACCTCTCTTAAGTAGCTCTGGGATAAACTCCCTCTCAAACCTCGTTGGAGCAGACTCTATCACCTCTAAGAGCTCTACGAGGTCTCTGGAATTCACACTCACACTACTACTCTCCGCGAAATCTCTTGCTAACTCCTCAACTCTCCTCCTATTGTGAATAAAGACTAGTGTCTGCATATTTCTCTTTAAATTGTGCTCTACTAGGTCTAGTATAGGCTCAAATTCAGCCTCAACAGGCTCTTCTCTCCCATCTGCAAAGACCACTTTGTAGTGTTTCTTATCAAATACTCCCTCAACTAATTTAACAGGTCTCCAGTTGGTACTTACTAGTTCACCACTAATCCACTTAGCCATTAAATCCGG
>JAJHRJ010000072.1 GCA_020832865.1 Desulfurococcaceae archaeon | reverse complement strand
GGTTAAAAGCGAAGTTAAGAAGACTAAGAGAAGACGTAGAAGACATGTAAAGTCAAAGAGGAGTAGAAAGAGAAAGGAGAAAACTAAGAAGCCGGGGTCTAAGAAGTCTAGAAGGTCTAAGAGGTGAGTAGCACAGTGCCCATTCACATTAAAGCTTGTAGAGAGGACATTGCTGCTAACATAGTAGCTTCGGGTGATCCAGCCAGAGTAGACCTCATAGCTAGTCTCCTTAGTGATGCTAAAGCCGTTAATACACATCGCGGTCTTAAAGTCATCACCGGCTACTATAGGAGCACTAGGGTTACACTTGCTACTCACGGCATAGGTGCTCCCAGCGCTGCAATAGTGTTTGAGGAGCTAAATCAACTCGGTGCTAGGAGAATAGTAAGGCTTGGAACAACGGGTGGGATTAGAAAAGACACAAAAATAGGAGACGTTATAGTTGCTACTGCAGCCGCCTATACTCAAGGCGGCTGCGCTCTAGGGCAGTACATGCCTGGGATTTGCGGGGCTACTGGACCAGATCCCAAGTTAACGTACTATATTATGCGAGGGCTTGAGGAGCACGGTATTCCATATAAGTATGGCCCCGTGTTTTCTAGTGACGGCTTCTACGCTGAGTCGCAGGAGCTCGTGGAGACTATGAGCAGATATGGTATAATCTCCGTGGAAATGGAGGCCGCTGTACTGTTCGCACTCGGCTGGATGAGGGGGCTTGAAACAGCCTGTGTTTTAGTCGTTAGTGATGTTCTTCACGGAGAGAAAGATGCTGGAGTCTTCTTAACAACCGAGGAACTTGCTAATGTGTTTTTAAAGGTAGGTGAGGTTATACTAGACGTGTATGACAAGTATTATAGGGCTGATTAACATTGTGTTACCAACCATAAAGCTCTATGACACCCTCAGCAAGGGGGAGAAAGAGCTCACACCAGTAGAACCTAACACTGTTAAAGTATATGTCTGTGGACCCACAGTCTACGACTATACTCACATAGGGCATGGCCGAACATACGTAGTATACGATGCTCTTAAGAGGTATTTAGCGCTCAGGGGCTACACAGTTATACACGTCATGAACATAACAGATATAGATGATAAGATAATAAAGAGATCCTTGGAGGAGAAGCGAGACTGGAGAGAAGTCAGTGAAGAGTTCACTAAGGACTATCTTGAAATGCTTGAGCTACTTAAAGTCCATGTAGATCACCACCCGCGTGTCACAGACCATATAAAAGAGATCATAGAGTTCATATCTGCTCTAATAGATAAGGGCTACGCTTACGTTGCACCGAGTGGAAGCGTGTACTTTGAAGTAGACAAATACGAGGAATACGGTAAATTGTCAGGTAGGCTGGAAAAGAGCCTTTGGAGCCAGGAGCAAGAGTACCTTAGTGAGAAGAAGAAACCTTACGACTTCGCGCTCTGGAAGGCGAGTAAGCCTGGAGAGCCATACTGGAATAGCCCATGGGGGAGGGGAAGACCAGGCTGGCATATTGAGTGTAGTGTAATGAGTTCTAGGTACTTAGGAGGAAGGTTTGATATTCACGGAGGTGGAACAGACCTCATTTTTCCCCACCACGAGAATGAGAGAGCGCAGAGTGAGGCTCTCTTCGGCGCGAAGCCCTGGGTCTCGATCTGGATGCATACAGGTCTAGTAATGGTGGGGGCAGATAAGATGAGTAAAAGCCTAGGCAACATCACGCCTCTACGCGAAGCATTTAAAAAGTGGAAACCAGAAGTACTCAGACTATGGTATCTTCACGTACATTATAGAAAACCACTACATTTCTCAGATGAGAGTTTAAATAATGCTGAAAAACTCTACGAGAGAATACGCTCAGCTTATAAACTTGTAGAGAGGCTCTACAGAGACGCTAAAGACCAGCACTACTTGAGAGACGAGGATCTCAAAGTTCTTAGGTATCTCGTTGATTTAAACTTTAAATTTAACAATGCGCTCTGTAACGACTTCAACACGCCAGAGGCGCTCGCTGTAATAAGTGAGCTAGTCTCACTAATCTACAGGGACATTCAGTATAACCCTAAGTACATGTTACTATCTCTCTCACTGAAGCTACTTAAATCGTTTAACTATGTATTCGGGATACTAGAAGAGGAAGCTGAAAGAGTAGTAGGAACAGAGCCCCTAGTAGATGAGCTTATTAAGATACTCGTTGATGTTCGTAGGGAGTTAAGGAGAAGAGGTCTATACGACTTATCGGATTCGATCCGTAGTGATCTCTCAAGAATAGGTATTCAATTAATGGATAAAGGCCTTGAAACAACCTGGATTATTAGGAGAAAAGCAGAGCACTAGCTCTTCTCTAGGCTCTTCTTAATCTCTGAGACAATGGTTTTTATGTCTTCAGTAGATGTTATAGAGGATAATCTTCTCTGTGATATGTAGAATTGTACACTATTAGTTCTCTTATTAAGGATCCTTAAGACATCTTTGTCTCTAAATACATATATGTCTAGTAGCTCTAGTCCATGTGTACTTAGCTCTCTTCTAAGCGCTTCTGTAAGAGACTTCACCATTACTAAACCCTGCTAAGACTCATGCTTAGAGGTGTCTAGGCCATAGAAACTTATAAGCTTTATACTAAGCGAGTTCTATATCTTACATAGAATCACCACTATGTAGAAACTAGGATATGACTCTTTAATCTGTAAACAATTAAGCTACATGGTGTTTCACTGCTCGGTGACGGTTTTGAAGAGTATTGTAGTAAAACTAAATGGTGGATGTGTCGAGATACAGTACACGGATAATCTTGTGCGATTA
>JAJHRJ010000071.1 GCA_020832865.1 Desulfurococcaceae archaeon | reverse complement strand
CTGCTGGAGCGTAAATTTCAATTGTTTTTACAGAGTTATACTCTAGTAGGCTATAAGCTGGAGCAACAACTACTAACGTTAAAATTAAGACTAAAAACAGTAACCACTTCACGCTCTTGCCCCCTTCAGTCTTTATTATCTCTAAATAATTACTCAGGTAAGGGTTTCCCCGAGGCAATCATTTGTAGTTAGTTGTAAGTAGTTGTGAATGCTTCTTGCCTCGGGGTTCCCGGGCTCTGCTCGGGTTTTCACAGCGTCACAGCCCGGGCTATCAGGGCTCCACATAACCCCCAAGCCCCTCATCCGCTTTGAAGACAACAACTCAAACACCAAAACTCATCACCCACAAGTAAACACCCATAGAGAAGCTAATAAATCTACACCAGCTACTCACATCTATTCACAATTAATCACAAGTAATCATAGGTCGGTCACAGGCTTTAATTAAGATTAAAGTATGCTATCATAGTAATATTAGTAATAGAGGTGGTTTTTACAGGTGCTGTGTGAGTGATATAGTGTATGTGATGAAGCCGACATACTCTGATTTCTTGATGAGGGGTCGATTATCTGATTTCTAAGTTAAACACAGTGAGTGTGCAATCTCATAGTTTTTAAACTCGACTACCGCGTATTCGCGGTCTCTAACTCTAAACCACTCGACTTTGACGAAGTCTGTGGGGGTCTGTGACTCTATGTAGGCTACTCCACTAGTGGGTGTTTCACCGAGATCTATCCAGAAAACTATAGACATTGTGTAGAGGTCTCTTACCTTCTTAATTATTGGCGACAAGTACTCTTCAGGTATAGGTGTAACTGTTATTCCAGGGTGATATGGACCTGTAGCGGGCATAACCACTAAATACTTGTTTTCAATCAGCGGGATCTTTATAAAACAGGGGAACTTGTAGACATCAAAGCACTTTAGGGCTGGGTGTTCGTGGCCTATTACTAGGATATCATACTCTCTGATGTTAACATCTTCGTGGCCATGTGTAAACAGCACCCACTTGTCTCCCACAGTTGTTGAGAACCCATTAATGAGCTCAACGTCTAGTTTCCTTAAGAGAGACTTAATGAAGTTATCGTGATTTCCACGTACAACTAGGATATCTCTAACTCCTCGATCCCTTAGGAACTTAGTGAGCTCTATGATCTCCTCGCGTTCTTGTCTAAGTAACCTGTCAAAGGCGTGTTTAAGGTCACCATTTATTACTACACGAGAGATACTTAGCTCACTTAGTACTACGCTCAGCATACTAAGTGTTCTCCGTAGCTGAATTTTAGGGAGGTAGATAGCCGTGTAGCCGCTACTTCCACGTAGATTGTAGCTCAGTCCCCGAGAAGACGCTTCCTCGAAACCTAAATGTAAGTCTGATAAAACCAGTGTCTTAGACCCCCTTATGTAAATGAACGGTGTACCAACAACAATATTGAGGTCTACGCTGGGAAATAGCGGTCTCAGCATAATTAGCTCTTCCGAGCTAGAGGGTAATGTGCGGGCCCGCCGGGATTTGAACCCGGGACCTACGGGTTAAGAGCCCGCCGCTCTACCAGGCTGAGCTACGGGCCCATCTACTCGACTTATAGTTGAAGAATAGCTTAAATACTTTATATTGTACAGTGCTCTGTTTTTAACGTACTTTAACCAGTATACTCATAGGGGGGTAGTTTAGTGAGTGCTTCGAGAAGAGCAAAGAAGATCACCGACTTCACTAAGAAGACGTCTCTGAGCGAGGAGGCCTCAAAGCCTGCGGGTGAAAGTAGGGTTGAAATTGAGGAGTTAATTAAGTCGAGGCTTCAGAAAAGTAGGATTGAAGAGAAGTCAGCTACTAGTGAAACTACGAGTGCAAAGCTACAGGAGCAAGTAGTCTACGCAAAGACGGCAGAGCCCCTTAACAGAGAAACCTTAGAAAAACTCATACAGCTCGCTAAGGAGGCAGCCTCTAAAATACAAGTGGAGTTCATAGACTGCGATAAGCAGGGCAATTGTAGTGATGGTAAGAGAGTTGGAGAGATCTTTGAGGATTCACGCGGAGTTAAGTGGCAAAGAGGATTTCTCACTACAAGTAGATTACCAATATTCCTTAACTTCTTAGCCGAGGACTCTAGAATAGTTGGACGCGTAGGTAAGGCCTTTATAGTAGAGACTTCACGTGGAGCGAAAGCGATAATACCTGAGGACTACATCTGCGAGTTATCTAGTAGGTACGGTATAATACTAAATGTTGACAAGTGCACTAACTACAAGACATCCACGTGGAGTGAGAAGAGTGGAAAGAGTAAAAAACGTAGTTAAAGTTTAAAAATAATGCTAGTGGAGAGCTCACGCTACTGTGTACAGTACTCTCTGTGGTCCTTCAATATCCATTAGTCTCGCAATTCTCCTCCGTCTCCTCTTCCTCACAATTCCCGCGGGCTTCCATTCCATGTCTGGTGTTCCAAGAGTTCCATCAGGGAACTCAACGATCTTTTTAAGCGCGAGTAGGTGACTAACAGCTCTCCTAACTCGGTCTTCTCCAACAATACCGCTAAACTCTTTAACTAGCTCTTGAAATAGTACTGGTCTACCCCTTCTCTTTATAGCTTCGTACACTAAGTCTGGTAGCTCGTGATCTCTCGGAGAAATCTCCACTAGTACATCTTTGTCTTCGTAAACGACTTTTTTACTGGGCATATAAGCACACCTCTCCTCCTTCAGTAGTATATAAGTGGGGCCAGGTATTTATAAACTTTGTCATTATTCAAACCCACCGGTATATATATAGATATATACATAAATCACATAGAAGTGGAGTAGTTGTAGTTTTACTTT
>JAJHRJ010000070.1 GCA_020832865.1 Desulfurococcaceae archaeon | reverse complement strand
AGGGCAATGTGTACATAGATGAAGATGCCGAGATAAAGCCATTCACCGTGATAGAAGGCCCTGTGTATATTGGGAAAGGAGCTGTAATCGGCCCACACGCATACATTAGACCCTGGAGCGTTATATGTGAGAATGCTAAAATAGGGTTCTCGGTAGAGGTCAAAGAAAGCGTTATAATGGAGAGTGTCCATGCATCTCACCTAGCATACATAGGTGACAGTGTTATCTGCGAGGGAGTTAACCTAGGCGCGGGAACTATTCTCGCGAACTTGAGATTTGATGAAAAGCCCGTGAAAATGCTTGTTAAAGGAGTTCTCGAAGATACAGGGAGAGTTAAACTCGGCAGTATTATTGGTGCATATGTGAGGACTGGTATAAATGTCTCAATAATGCCTGGGGTCAAGATTGGCTCATATAGCTGGATACTTCCAGGTGTAGTTGTCTACAGGGATGTCCCATCAAACACTATATACCCCCAGCGTAGTATATCTTAGTGTAGACTAGTGCCAGTAGGCGATAGACTTGTCTCACGAGTTTGACGTAGAGGAGTTTAAGAGGAAATTCCCAAAGCTAGCAGAGGAGATATTTAGCAATAAGACTAAGCAGCTCACATTAAGAGTAGAAAGCGGCTTCTCAGATCCTTGGAGAAATTACGTGCCAACAGTTGTCGACTATATTAGGAGGTGTAAGACAGTTGAGGAGGCTATACGAGTAGTTGAGTATCTCGCTGGTAGAGGAGAACTCACTAGTGATGAAGCAGAGGAGTTAAAGAAAATCCTACTTACACAGGGATTAGAATTCTTCGGTAGTAGGAAAGAACACGACTACTACTACAAGGAGGCTAAGAGGTACTGGAGCCTTATGCGGAAGCAAGTAGCTCGTAAAGTTAAAGAACACAGCTAATCTCAGCGTGAGAGAGTAGATACTATTTTCACGACATCATCGTCTTCTAGTATATGGCTCTCTCCAACACGTCTTCTCCTCTTAGCGTCAATAGCGTAGAGAAATCCATCGCCGAGAGCTGTGTGTATTAAGTAGGCTAGCTCTCTAACCGTGGTTCCACGCTCAACTAAATATGCATCGGGTAGAACATTGCCGCTGTGATCACTCATTCTACTCTCATCTGCAACTGGATAAACAGCTATTAACTTTAACTTGTCAAAGACAGCTCTTCTCAGGAGCTCCTGCACTCCCGTGGACCCGTAAGGCTTTAAGACATTGTCCCTGATCATTTCGAGGACTTTAAGCTGTTCCCTTGTGAGAGCAGCGGGGTTTTTAATCTCAAAGTCGGCATCACCAGGAGTATACTCTATTAGACCTGCCTGTGAGGCTTTTCTAATAATTAATTCCGCTAGCGCGCTTACTGGGACTATGTTTTCTCCACTAAACTCCTCCATGAGTCTCTTTACATTGTCTTTAGCTTCAGGGAAGTCTACTTTATTCGCGGCTATTATAATTGGCTTTGAGACTTCTCGTAACTTAAAAGAAAATTCTACTACGTCACTTGTATTCCAGTTCTTAGGGTGCTTAGACTCTAAGCCAGCTCGCCTAATAGCCTCAATTACGTGTGCTCTCTTTACATTTAACCCTGAGATATTCTGGTAAATGACCTCTACTGGGTTCTGCGCGGTAATAATAGTTCTCGATATCTTATTCTCCCATATTCTCGTGATAACGTTTTTAAACCACTCATTAATCTCAAATAGTATGCTCTTAGCCTCCTCAACGGGATCTGCTGTGCCCGGTTTAACCCTGTTTCCATCTAGGTCTGTTGAACCAGCTGCATCAACAACGTGGATGAGTACATCTGCTTGTCTTAAATCATCCATAAACTTGTTTCCGAGACCTCTACCCCTATGTGCACCGGGGACTAGTCCAGCGACATCCATTACTTTTACTGGTATAAATCTAAACCCTTTGACACAGAAGCCGCTTCTAGGATTACAATTACTAAGGCCTAGCTCAACGTGAACACACCTCTTCTTAACATAGGCTACTCCAACATTAGGCTCTATAGTGGTGAACGGGTGATCCGCTATTTTCACCGGGATCATTGTCATAGCTGAGAATAGAGTTGACTTCCCAACATTAGTCTTGCCTACAACGCCAATAATCTTCTCTAACACTGGCACTCCGCGTATCACCTATGTTACACTTTTATATAAACCCCTAGCATATCTTTAAGTATAACCGGCATTAAGCTGGTGCTTTAAATTGGCTAAGAGCATGTATCACTACCTAGCTCAAACTTGGAGAGAGATTTACAGGGGAGAACTCAGGGACTTGCTTAGAAGGAGGCTAATAGAATGGAGGAGAGAGCCGAGTGTCACTAGAATTGAGAAGCCGAGTAGACTAGATAGAGCTAGAGCACTGGGGTATAAGGCAAAAGTAGGCTTTATCGTTGTCCGTGTACGCGTGAGAAAAGGAGGGCAGAGAAGACCTAGACCTAGAAGTGGCCGTAGACCTAAGAGAATGGGTGTATACGGCTATGCTCCAGCTAAGAGTCTGAGACTAATAGCTGAGGAGAGAGCTGCGCGAAAATACAGAAATCTAGAGGTACTCAATAGCTACTATGTAGGCGAGGATGGTAAATACAAGTGGTTTGAGGTAATTCTCGTCGACCCACATCACCCCTCAATATGTAGAGACTCTGAAGTTAAATGGATATGTGAACCACAGAATAGGGGGAGAGTGTTTAGAGGGTTAACTAGTGTCGGCAAGAAGATGAGGGGGTTAAGGAAGAGTAGAGGGCTAAAAGGCACAGTGAACTATAAGTGGAAGAAGAAGCAGAAAGAGCGTAAACTCAAGAAGAGGCATGAGGCTAGTAGAGGGGCACGTGA